>JALYUC010000218.1 GCA_030853965.1 Verrucomicrobiota bacterium
GGATTGTCGACTTCGTGAAACGCGAGATCGGCAAACCGAAAGAACAATTTCACCGCGAATTCGACGGCAAGATTTACTCAGCGGAAGAGCTTTCTGCGCTCATTATAAAAAAGTTAAAGGCAGACGCAGAAAAATACTTGAAGGAACCGGTGACCGACACGGTCATCACGGTGCCGGCATATTTTAATGACGCCGAGCGCACGGCGACGATTACGGCAGGTCAACTTGCCGGGCTGAACGTTCTCCAAATCATCAACGAACCGACCGCGGCGGCGCTCGCCTACGGACTCGACAAGCTCGACGAGAATCAAACGGTTTTCGTCTTCGATCTCGGCGGCGGGACATTCGATGTGACGATCATGCGGATCGAAGGTCACAAGATCGAGATCATCGCGACCAACGGCGATCACCGTCTGGGGGGCAAAGATTGGGATGATGTGATCGTGAATTTTGTGGCAGAGGAGTTTGATCGCGCGCACGGCGAAAATCCACTGCTCGATCTGGAAAGTTATCAGGATCTCCAAGGCCGCGCAGTGGCTGGTAAGATCCAGCTCTCCAGCCGTCCGCGTACCGCCATAGTCCATCCCCACAATGGAAAAAGCGTGAAAGTGGAACTCACGCGCGAGGACTTTGAACGGCGCAGTCGCCATCTGATCGAGAAATGCAAGACGATCTGTGAGATTGCGATGCAGGAGGCGAACATGAAATGGGACAAGATCGACAAGATCCTACTTGTCGGTGGCATGACACGGATGCCGAGTGTCCGCGAAATGATCGCTGGTTTGTCGGCAGCGCCGATGGCGAGCGACGTTAATCCCGATGAAGCCGTCGCAATGGGCGCATCGATTCAGGCGACATTGTCGATGTTGCGCGAGGAAGAAACATCGGGCGAAAAGTTGCTCGCGGATAACACTCGGGAACAGTTTAGTTCGCGGGAAGGCCACTTGATGCAGGTCACCGACATCACTTCGCACACGCTTGGAGTGGTGCTGTGGGATGAAACGAATCTAGAGGAGTACGTTTTCCCAATGATCCGGAAGCGCACCGCGATTCCCGCGACAGCAAAGAATCTTTTCGGCACGGCCGATGCCAATATGCCGCGCGCTGTGGTCAAGATCGTCGAAGGCGAAAGCACGCTGCCGGCCGAGTGCACGCCACTCGGACTTTGCGACGTGAAACTGCCGCCCTTTTTACCGAAAGGCTCACCGGTTCATCTTAGCTACGAGTACAACGCAAACCAGGTGCTGGAAGTTGCGGTGGAGGCCGCCGGCAACCGGACCCAGGTCTCAATCGAGCGCAACACCGGCTTAGCGCTCAATGAAATCGAACAGGCCGCGGCCGGGCTCGGGACCTTGAAGGTCGAATAAAGTGAAATGCGACGTCACTTTTCCACTGCCGCTGCCGGACGACCCGCGAAAGTGGGACGGTTGGAACAAATACAACTCGCCGAACTTTTACGAACGGCTTTGCCTCGATCCGGGCGCTAATCCGAGCAACGAGATCATCGAGGAGCATTGCCGCGAGCTCCTGCGCTGGTGGCAAAAGAAACTCCCGCTTAAAAACCAACCCAGCAATCCGCTCGCGCAATTGCTTCGCTCCGGTCTGGAGGAATCGTCCCGCTATCTCACCGAGGCGCGGGTGGAACTTCTCGATCCCGCGCGACGCCGCGCCTTAGACGACGAACTGGCCGCCCAAGCACAGGAAGAGGCAGCAACCGAGTTCCATAAATTTCTCGCTTTCGCGCTCGCCGACGGCACGCTGACTCCGGAGACAGAAAAGAACCTGCTCCAATTCGGCGCCGAGCACGGACTGACTAACGCACAAATGCTGGCCTTCATCGAAGCGGAATTGCAGGACAGCGGGGCGAAACGGGTCCAACCGGCCGCGGTTGTGCCTGCAACTTCCCCCCCCGGATCGCGCCGGCGCGGTTCGCTCGATCCGAAAGAAGATTTCATGCGCATGCTTCGCCTCAGCGCGCTGGATAGCGATTCGATGACCGATGACCAGCGCGACGCCTTCATCAACATGGCCGAGAACCTCGGTCTCGAGGCCGATAATGCGGAGGACCTTGTCGATCTTTACCTCGAGGGGGCGGACAAGATGTCGAATCCGGGCATGCCGGCTCCAGTTGTGGCCGGTGTGAAGCCAAAGGAAACGATTTCTCCAGTCACGCCACCAACGAGCCCGGAAAGCGCGGCGGACCCCCCCCAAATTCAAATCAATGCCGCGGCGGAACGCGCCCAGTTTGTTAATTTCCAAAACTCTGTCGGCGGCCAGATGTTGTTCTTGCCATCAGGTGAATTTTCCATGGGAAGCGAGGCGGTCGATGCGGCGCCAAATGAACGGCCGATCACGCGCGTCACGCTCAGCCGCTTTTACGTGTCGCGCTACCTCATAACGAATGCGGATTACGAACAGTTCGATGCTACGCATGCGCGCAAGCGTGCACCGGGCACGGGCGATCGTCACCCGGTTGTCTACGTAAGCAGCTTGGAGGCGATCAAGTTTTGCCAATGGTTAGGCACGCGCGAACACAAGAAGTATCGCCTGCCGACCGAAGCCGAATGGGAGTACGCGGCTCGTGGAACCGACGGGCGAAAATACCCGTGGGGGAACTATCAAGGCAGGGGGGATCTGGCCAATTTCGCGGACAGGAACACCGTGTTTGCGTGGAGCGATCACGAGATCGACGACGGTTATCCGGAAAGCTCGCCGGTAGGTGCGTTTCCACTCGGCGCGAGTCCATTCGGAATGGAAGACATGGCAGGCAACGTCTGGGAGTGGTGCCTCGATTATGTGGAACCATATCGCGGTACGCCGAGGCCCAATCCGCGCGGGCCCGCGACTGGGGCGAAACGCATTTATCGAGGTGGCAGTTGGAAATCGCGCTTCAACAGTTTAAGAACCACGGTGCGCAGCTCGAATGTTCCGAGTTTTTCCTGCAACGATCTCGGATTCCGGATCGCGTGCGAGTGCGATTAGGAGGGATTGAATCGGAACTTCGGACGGCCGCGCTTGGCGTTAGCTTTAGCTTTGCGGCGGCTTTTCTGATTGGGCGTTTCAAACGCGCGCAGACGTCGCACTTCTTCCAAAATGCCCTCGGCGTCCAGCTTGTTCTTGAGACGCTTCAGCGCCCGATCCACTGGTTCACCTTTTCGAACGATCACTTCTGGCATGGATAAATCAGCTCCTAATAAATGCGACTGGCGACCGCGACTTTAATCGGACACAAGCCTTCCGTCAACTTTGCCAGCGAGGCGATCGGCAAGCCTCAATGGTTGTGAAACTTACGACGCAGCCGGATTGGCGGCAGCCTTCTGTGTGATTTCGCGGCGCAGCGAGCTTTTGCTTCCGCCCCGGGCGCGCGTCCACCACAGGACAATAGGCGCGGCGATAAAGATGGATGAATAGGTTCCAACCGCAACGCCGATGATAATGGCGAGTGAGAAATCGCGCAGAACGGCGCCGCCAAGCAGGAAGAGGCATAAAATTGGGATAAGAGTGACCGTGCTGGTCAAGATCGTGCGGCTCAACGTCTGATTGATGCTTTCGTTCATGATCTGATCGATCGTGCCGCGCCTGCCGCTGGCCAAGCCTTCGCGAATCCGGTCGTAAACGACGATGGTGTCATTAATAGAATACCCGGCAATGGTTAGGATCGCACCGACCATGGTGAGGGTTAACTCGCGGTGCAGAAGCGAAAACACGCCGACAGTGATGATTACATCATGCAGCAGCGCTACGATTGCGCCGACGGCAAAAGAAAGTTCAAAACGAAGCGTAACGAAAATCAGAATCCCGAGAATGCCAAGACCGAGCGCGAGGAGCGAAGTCCGGGCAAGTTCGCCGCCCACGAGTGCACCGACACGTTCCGAACCTTCGATTCTGAGTCCGGCGCTGGGTAGGGTCTGCAAAATTTGTTTTTCCACTTTATCGCTGGTGTGCAATGGCGTGCGCACGGTGATGTAGCTCTTACCGCCCTGCGCCGATTCCTGAATGGAGGCGTCGGCCAATCCGAGCGGCTTGAGGGAATCGCGAATTTGTCCGATGTCTATCGTACGTGGCGCGCTCAAAGTGATGAGATCGCCGCCGCGAAAATCGACGCCGAAGTTCTTTTCGCCACGCACGTAAAAGGAGGTGGCTCCCGCGATAATGAGTGCGAGCGAGCACATGCAAGCGAGAAAACCTTTGCCGAGGAAATTGATATTTTGCGATGAGATGAGATGCAACATCGACATCTTCTTGATCCGGCCGGTGTCGACAAACCAGCCCAAGCAGTTGCGACCGACGATCAACGCGGTGAAAAGTGAAGCCAAAATGCCAAGGGTCAGCGAAATGGCGAATCCTTTGACGGGCCCGCTAGCCATGAAAAACAAAATCGCCGCGGTGATTAAGGTAGTGACGTTGGCATCAAAGATCGAACTGAACGCTTTCTGATAGGCTGTTTGCACAGCGACTTTGAGCGTTTTACCCAAGGCCAATTCTTCGCGCAACCGCTCGTAAATGAGCACGCTGGCGTCAACCGCCAGACCGATTGTGAGAATGATTCCTGCAATGCCTGGCAAGGTGAGGACAACGCCGCCGGGGATTAGTTGAAACGCCCCCATTAGCAGGATCAAATTGATGATGAGTACGAGATCGGCGATCAAACCGGCGAATCTGTAATAAATCAGAACGCACAACAATGTGATGGCGAGTCCAAGCAAGCCTGCGCTGATGCTCGCGCGGATCGAATCCATGCCGAGGGTGGGAGAAACGCTCCGTTCTTCCTCGATGCTCACCGGAACTTGCAATGGGTTCTGGAGCACACTGGCCAGCCCGCGCGCTTCCTGTTCGCTAAACTTTCCTGTAATCACTGCGTCGCCTCCGTAAATCGCTGTCCTAATTACCGGCGCCGATTGGATGGCTCCATCCAGGACAATGGCAAAGCGGTGATTTACGTGAGCTTCAGTGATCTTGCCGAACTGCTTCGCGCCTTCGCCGTCGAACTTTAGTTGCACCGTCCAGCCTTCATTGCCGTAGTAAGCGCTCGATCCGGACACGCGATCCCCGCCCAGGTCAGCTTTCTTTTTCACCAGCAGCCGCTCGTCTTTGGGCTTTTCGGTTTCGTTTGGCCCTGTGTGAGGTTTGTAAACCTCGACCCGGTATTCCGGCGGGATCACTTCCGCTCCTTGTTCGATTTGGTGTAATCGCTCGCCGTTATCTGGATAGACAAGCCGAAACTCGAGCTTTGCAACGCGTGATAATTGATCGCGCGCCTCCTGAATCTTTGCCGCATCCAGGCCGGGAATTTGAACCAAAATTCGATCAGTGCCCACGGGACTGATGACCGGTTCACCGCTCCCAAAGTAATCAACGCGTTTACGGATTACTTCGACCGCCTGCTCAAGCATGCCTTTGTTAACTTCCTTGTCCCCTCCCATCAGCCGGATGAGAAAGGATGTGCCGCCTTTGATGTCGAGGCCGAGCCGGATCTTTTTCTCCGGCGGCCAAATACTCAGGATGCTGAAGAACACGAGCAACACGACCAGCAGGGCCGCAATGGCTCGTTTCCGCGGACCGAGGTCGGTGGCGAAGTACCAGCCGAAAAGCAGGAGCATCCCCAAGCCGATGAAGAATTCCAGGCCTGGACTCATGGAAGGGTGATTAGTTGAGAGTTGAGAGGTGAGAGTCGCACGGCGCCAATTCGAAATCTCTCAACTCTCAGCTGATTTCAACACCGTAGTGACGGCCGACTTGTCCATCTCGATTTTTACGTTATCTGCCACTTTTACGATCACGGTTGTATCTTTCACGTTCGAGATCAGGCCGTGGATCCCGGCGTTAGTCACGACACGGTCCCCGGTTTTTAACGCCGAGACCAGTCGTTGTTGTTCCATCTGACGCTTCTTCTGCGGGCGAATCATGACGAAATACATCATCACGAAAATTAACGTCATCGGGACGATGAAGCCGCCCAAGCCGCCACCAATCCCACTCGGTCCGGCTGGGGACGCTGTCTGCGCTTGAGCTATGAACGCGTGCAACATGTCTGAAAATTAAAGCGAGCGGAGCTTAAACGCGAAAGCGTTCGCTGCAAGTTGTAGAGGCGCTTGTGCCTAGCGCCTGCTTCTTAGTTCGGCGTTTGACACAAACGCCGCTACAACTGTTTGGTCGTAAATCGACATCTACACGTGGACGACATTCGCAAAAACAAGTTGCTCTTAATCGGACTCACTGTCGCTGTTCTTGCGCCGTTTCTAAACAAAGCGTTTCACATCGACGATCCGCTTTTCCTCTGGATGGCGCAGCAGATCGCGAAGCATCCGCTCGATCCTTATGGCTTCTCCGTGAATTGGGCCACGTTTCCCGAGCCGATGTGGCGGCAGATGCAAAACCCGCCGCTCTGTTCCTACTTTATCGCCGCGGTCGCATCCCTCATCGGCTGGAGCGAACCCGCGCTGCACTTCGCGTTCTTGTTCTGGGCGCCGCTGTCGATCCTGGGAACAGTCGCGATCGCTCGCCGATTCTGTCGCGAAGCTTTCACCGCCGCATTGCTCATACTCTTCGCGCCCGTTTTTCTCGTCTCGGCTACCAACGTGATGTGCGATGTGACGTTGCTCGCGCTTTGGCTTTGGTCGATCGAATGCTGGCTCGCCGGACTCGAAAGAAAACGCTGGTCGTTCTTCGCGTTGTCCGGAGTTCTGATCGCAGCCGCGACGCTCACGAAATACTTCGGCCTTGCCCTCGTCCCGTTGCTTGCGATTTACACGCTATTTCAGGATTGGAAAAATTGGCAGCGCCTTTTGTTTCTTTTGATCCCGATCGCTGCGGTGATGGCTTACGAATTCTGGACGAAATCAAAATATGGCCAGGGACTGTTTACCTACGCGATGTTTTATTCGCGCACCGTTTTGGCAGGATCGATATCTTCATTTGCCGGCCAACTTCTCACCGGTCTCGCCTTTGCTGGTGGGTGTTTTATCGCACCATTGTTTTATTCGCGAAGAGTGTGGTGGTTAGCGCTCGCGATCATCGCAGTCGTTTTCGCGGCGTTCTATTTTCTGCTCCCAATTCATCCTGATTGGCAACTCGGAAGCAACATCACCCTTGTGCGAATCGAAGGCGCCCTCTTCGCCGCCATCGGCGTTGGCATCATTGCGCTAGCGATTGTCGATCTTGTCCAACGTCGCGACGCCGAAAGCCTGTTTCTCGCGCTTTGGTTGATCGGAACATTCGTCTTCGCTGTCTTCTTTAATTGGTCGATCACCGCGCGCACATTTCTGCCGATGATTCCGTGCGCGGCGCTTTTGGTGATGCGTCTAGTCGGAGAGACCCGTCAAAGTTTTTTCGTAACATACGGGCGCGTCTTCGCGGTCGCTGTTGTGTCGCTGTTTGTCGCCACGGCCGATTACCGGCAAGCAAACACTGCGCGTGAAGCTGCGGAAGTTTTCAGGCAACGATTTCAAAGAGAGACCGGCACTGTCTGGTTCCAAAGCCACTGGGGCCTTCAATATTATATGCAGCAATGGGGCGCGAAGCCGCTCAACGCTCGCGATTCCGAAATCACGTCCGGCGATCTCATGATCGTTCCGGCCAACAATACCGCCATCACTCCGATTGGACTCGAAAAAGTTTTGCCGCCAGAAGAGCAGAACTTCCCAGTTTTCCCGTTTGTCTCGACCCACGGACGCGGCACCGGCGCAGCATTTTACACCGGCATTCGCGGCCCGATTCCGTGGGCGATCGATCATGTTGGTCCTGAGATGTACTATGTCGCGCGGTTTCGCTGATCAGACGGTTGCGCGTCCCCTACAGAATCTGCAAGATCGACATCTCGCGTTTTGTAATTCGTCACGAAGTTCTTTCGGAATTCTTCGAAACTTGCTTTTTCAATTGCGTCCCGCGCTTGCCGCATAAGATCGACATAGCAATGCAGGTTGTGCAGCGTGATTAACCGAAGCCCGAGAATTTCTTCAGCCTTGATCAAGTGCCGAATGTAGCCGCGCGAGAATCCCACGCACGCGGGACAAGCGCAGTTTTCTTCAATCGGCTTCTTATCCATCGCGAATTCCGCGTTCTTTAAATTCAGTGTCCCTGTCGATGCAAACGCCGTGCCATTGCGCGCCAGTCGTGTTGGCAAGACGCAATCGAACATGTCCATGCCGCGCGCGATCAACTCCAGCAATTGGGGCGGTGTCCCCAAACCCATCGCGTAGCGCGGTTTGTCCTCCGGCAAAAACGGTTCGCTCGATTCCACCGCGCGCATCATTTCCTCCTCCGGTTCACCTACACTCACACCACCGATCGCGTAACCATCGAAATCAAGATCGACAATCGCCTGTGAGCTCGCCTCGCGCAGATCATCAAACGTCGCGCCCTGCACGATCCCGAAAAGTAATTGTCCATCTTTTCGGGGCACGTTCTTGCACCTCTTAGCCCAGCGGGTTGTCATTTCCAAACTGCGCGCCGCGTAATCGCGTTCGCACGGATATGGCGCACACTCGTCCAGCACCATCGCGATATCGCTTCCGAGCGCGGCTTGGATCACTATCGCGATCTCCGGGCTGATGAACGCCGGCGTCCCATCGACGTGATTTTGAAAGTGCACTCCTTCCTCTGAGATCTTGCGCAACTTCGCGAGCGAAAAAATTTGATAACCGCCGCTGTCGCTCAGAATTGGTCCATCCCAATTCATGAACTTGTGCAGCCCGCCGAAGTGCTTGATCACATCGAGGC
>JALYUC010000169.1 GCA_030853965.1 Verrucomicrobiota bacterium
TTGGTGAATGCTTTTAAATGATGAAATCGTACTTCAACCTTTTCGCGATCGATGATTTGCTCGGAAGTCCAGGAGATCGGAATTCCGGAGCGGGTCGCGGCCATGACCACGACGTTGCGATTGGGACCGCGCTCGAGATAACGGATGTAGCGGTAATGCGGCAAAATTTTCGGCCACAACTCGAGGTTGGCCGCCGTTTCGAAGATCGACATCTTCGGCGCCTGCATAATGATTGAATTCGCTTTGCGCATTTCGGTTGCTCGGAATCTTACTCTACGAGCTTCGGCGCGCTCGGGAATGTTTGATTCGGTAGGTCAAAAAACATTCATCGCCAACGATGCGCATGTCTTTAAGTGAGCAATGGACGCTAGCCGGCAGGAAATCTTTGCTTAGCCCGGTCAAGCTCGGCGCGCTGGCGCCGCCAAAAAGGTAGGGCGCGATGGTGAGATTGAGTTGGTCAACGAGGTCGCACTCCAGCAAGGAGCGAAACAATGTGGCACCGCCTTCACACGCGACTGTGCGAATCTTGTACGTCTGTCGCAGTGCCTGCAGCATGCCGGCAAGATCGACATGGCGCGATTTGCTCAGGTGCAGGATCGCTTTTTCCATGAGCCCGCAGCGAAACTTACGCGGCATGCGTGTGGTGGAAAAGATAACGACGGGCGATATGTCGGTCTGAAAAATGTTGAGTCGATTGTCGATCTTGCCTTCGTTGGAAACGATGACGCGTAAGGGATAGGGAGTTTGCCCACGTTTGATGCGCGCCTGGCGCAACTCGGCCTGCGGCAAGCCGAGCCGGACGTTGTCGCGTTCCAGCGTTGTGTGGCCGATCAGCACCGCGTCGCCGAGCGAGCGTTGCCGCATCAAATGCGCTTTGTCTTCGCGCGAGGTAAAATCGACCGGCGAAAAGGTACGGGTCGTAATTTTCCCGTCAACCGTCATGGCGAAAGTCGCCATGACAAACGGACGGTCCGAGCCGGACTGGCGGTAAATGTGGGAGGGGCCTTTGGGCCGCGACCTCTTTGGTTTCACACGGACTCGGGACGCTGAGGTCCCTCCCACATTATTCCGTTTCGCTGATTTCATGCTCGAGCGTAGCGACTTCGCGCTGCATCTCGCGCATACGCACATGGCGCACTTCGCCGCTTGGTTTGTAGAAGAAGTAAACAATCCCGCCCGGCGCGGAGCAGACGAAAATAATGAGAAAACTCATCGTGCCGATGAGTTTGGCGACGGCCACGGAAACACCGCACAAATTGTGCAGCATGATCTGCAGGATCTGTTCGCGCAGTCCGACGCCGGCAAAGCTGATCGGCAAGGCGGTAATTGTTCGTTCGATCGGCAGAACGGCGAAGAAGTCGATGAGCGAAACTCCGGCGCGGAATGCGTAAGCAACGCAAAGAAAAGTCGTGAAGGTGGCGAGATGTGCCACGAGCGACGCCCCGAACGCAAGCAGGGTCGCGAACCAATGTCGCGCATAAAGGTGATAAGCGGCTGAAATTTCGATCAACTTTTCGCGACCCGGGAATTTATGCGGCAGCAGATGAAACAGATTAAATCCGCTAATGATGAAACTGGTCAGCAATCCGGCGATGGAGCTGCTAAGCAAAATAAGCAAAATCCAAAGAAGTTGCCGCGTTTCCGGAGTTTGCGCCAACCAGTGAAAACGCAGCATAACGAGCGCGCCGGTTATGAAGACGAGCGCAACTAATCCGATGAGGCGATCGAAGACGACGGCAAGCAGCCCGCCCGCCTTTTTGTCGGTCTCCTTGAGCAGCAGATAGCTCTTAATAATATCGCCGCCGGTCCCACCGGGAAGGAACTGGTTGTAAAACATACCGATAAGAAACAAGCCAGAGATGCGCGGGAAACTGAGTCGGATGTTTTGCACGCGAAGCAGAATTTGCCAGCGCACGGCGGCGGAAATTTCCACCACGATGTACGCCAGAATGCCAATACCAACCCAGCGATAGTCGGCCGATCGCAAAGCGACCGCCATTTTTGCGCGCTGGTCGGGATCGTGAAAAACGTACCAAAGCATTGCCGTCGTGACGGCGACTTGAAGTATCGTGAGGAGAATTTTTTTCATTCGCCAAACCGCTCCTTCCAGAGTCTGACAGAGTGACGGATTTCGTCTGGTTTTTTGCGCGGGCTCATTTCCCAGACAAACGGGCAATTTTTCGGCAGCATCGGAACGAGTCTGGCAAGATCGACATCTCCAGCGAAAGGAGGTTGGTGATCCTGCGCCGGCCAAATACAATCCTGCACATGACAGCCGAAGGTGCGAGGCCCGATTGACTTCAGCCATTCGGCGTGATCGAGAAAGGCGAGGTTCTCCTTAATTTGGATATGTCCGAAATCGTGCCAGTAACCAACTTGCGGTGAGTTCAGCTCATCGAGCAACGCGGGAAGTTCACGCTCCGAAGGTATTTCTTCATAACCGCGGCGGCCTTCGATCCCGAGCTTGATTTTCTTTTCCGTGGCGTATTCGACGACGCGACGGAGCGCTTCCTTCACCCGTTCGAGATAGGATGGTGCGGCGGTTTCGCGTTTTTGAATAGCGCGAATTTTTTGCCGGACATACCTGCGTGAAAGCAACTGGCGTTTTTTAGCACGTGCGATAAACCAATCCGTATTCGGCCGCATGGGCACTTCGCCCAGGTGCATGACGACGAATGGCGCACCGAGACGCTGCGCGAAATCGATGGTCTGAAACGTTTGTTTGATTGCTCGTTCACGCTCTTTCGAATACACGGCCGAAAATTTGTAACAATCCGGCGACGCGCCCATCACTTCGACGGGCAAGGGACAGAAATTGTGCAGACTGCTGAAGCGTACTTTGCCGGCATCGAACATGTGTTGAATTCCGGGCATCAGCGAGATGCGAATGCCGTGCCCAAGTTCGATGTGGTCGAATCCAAGATCGACAATCTCCTTTAGCATGGCATCGCCGGCGGTATGGCGGCCAGAATTCCAGCAGGTGGAAAATGCGATCATTAGCCTGTCGACACGCCTATGGAATTACAACCGGCTCCCGCTCGGGCACAGTGGTCACAGCGTCGGGGCATTCGCAAACTTTGCGGCCGGCGGCGTTCAAGACCAGGAAAGCACCGATTCCAAAAATCACTGCCGCAAGACCAAGCGCGGTGCGCATTCCGATAAGATCGGCCAAACCGGTCACGCCCAAGCCCGCAATCGGCATCAGTCCGAAGAAACTCAACCCGAACACGGCGGAGATGCGCCCGCGCAAAGGAGCGGGTGCGCGTTCCTGCACAATAGTATTAGCCAAGCCGAAATTCATGGACAGGCCGATGGCAAGAAGTCCCATCGACAGAGCGGTCAGCAGAAAACTGTTAGAACGCGACATGCAGAACAACGCACTCGCCACCGCGATCGCATTAGCGGTCATGAACCTGAGACGGTTTTCCGGGGCGATGGAAAGCAGGCCAAGCGAGCCAGCGAGCGAGCCAATTCCCGAAACGGCCATCAGGTATCCCATGCGATCGGGACCGAGATGAAGAATGTTGCGCACATAGAGCGGCAACATCACCGAGATGACTGGAAAAACGAAGATGGTGGTGAGCGCGATCAGGGCCACCATCGACAACATGATGCGATCGGATTTCACATACCGAAAGCCTTCCATCATTCCGCTGCGGCGCTGTTCCTCTTCCTCTTTCGTGCCCGCTTTGCGCGGCGGCAAAGAGAGAATGGCGATGATGAGGGCAAGAAACGAGGTTGCATTGGCAAAGAACGCGGAAGCCGCGCCCCACCAACTAACGAACAGCCCGGCCAACGAAGGGCCGATGAGTCGCGAACCGTGGAAGACCGACCGATCCATCGCCACAGCTGCGGCAATCTCTTCGCGTTTTACCAGTTCCGGGACGAGCGCGGAAATGGCCGGCATTTCAAAGGCGATACAAACCCCGAGCGCCGCCGCGAACAACATGACCTGCCAAATATGAATTTGATTCGCCATGACCAGCCAACCGAGTCCAATCGCGAGAAAGATTTGGATCACGTTGGTCGCAATTAAAATCATGCGCTTGTCGTGTCGATCCGCGACTGAGCCACCAATCATCGTCAAAGCGAGCGTGGGAATTCCGGCGGCGAAGTTTACCATGCCGAGCAGGATCGCTTTGTTGGTGAGCGTGCTCATCACCCAACCCTGTGCCATTACCTGCATCCAGGTGCCGGTATCGGAAACGAGCGAGCCGATGATGTAGCGGCG
>JALYUC010000018.1 GCA_030853965.1 Verrucomicrobiota bacterium
GTCCGGTCCGCTATGCCGACTTTCATGGCGCTGCAACGTTGTCCCGATTTGATTGTCCTGCCGACGCGGTTCGACGTTTATCGCCGCGAAGCCGCCATTATTCGCGGCATTTTACATCGCTTCACGACATTAATTGAGCCGCTCTCCCTTGACGAAGCTTATCTCGATGTCACCGAGCATCCCGGCGCCCCTGGCCCACTCACGCAAGTGATCCGCGGCATGATCTTTCGCAAAACCAAGCTTACCTCTTCGGCCGGTATCGGCCCGAACAAGCTCGTCGCGAAAATCGCGAGCGAAATCAACAAACCGAACGGCCAGCTCGAAGTGAAACCGCAAGAAGTGCCCGAATTCATGGCTGGACTTTCCGTGCGAAAGATCTGGGGCATCGGCGAGAAAACCGAACAAAAACTCGAGCAACTCGGAGTGAAGACATGCGGCGAACTCCAGCGCTTCTCCCGTCCCGAACTTGTCGATCTTTTCGGCAAGTTCGGACTGGAGCTTTATGATCTCTGTCGCGGGGTGGACGATCGGCCAGTCGAGCCCGATCGTCCGCGCAAGTCGCTCAGCACCGAGGAAACTTTTTCGATCGATCTCACAACCGTCGAACAATGCGAAGAGAAGCTGGAAGAACTATTTCAGGAAATGATGGCGGACCTCGCACAAAAAGAAACGACACGAACGGTGACGAAAATCTTTGTGAAACTAAAGTTTAACGATTTCACGCGCACGACCGCGGAGCGCGCCGGCCTTGAGCCGGCGTTGCCAGGTTTTCGTGCTCTTCTTTCCGAAGCGTTTGCGCGTACCGGCAAGCCGGTCCGTCTGATTGGGGTCGGAGTTCGCTTCGCCGAAACGGCTTCGGCGGATGCGCAAATACCGCTGCTTTGAAAATTATCGCGTCCTCACGGCCAAAAATACGAGTCTGACCAGCATTGCCACAACCAACAACCCAACTTGGAGTCGTCGCTTAGCGATTAGCGGGTCGTCGGTGCGAGATTCGGGCAGCGTTACCGCGCCGTTGTTTTCGATGACCCCCATTACATCCTCGCAACCCTTTCGCACGTCCTTCCGCCTTTTCTGAATGGTGTGCCGGATCTTTCTTTTGACCTTGGTGTTCACTGCCGCTTACGGGAAAGCAGATCGTCTGCCATTGCGGCTCTCGCCCAATCGCACCCCGCACATTACTTTGCACTGATGACGTCCAGCCAAGAAAACGCTATCCGCGCCGCCGGCTGCGAGGTCCATTTCGATAATCTGACGCGGCAATTGTACGCGACCGACGCGTCGATTTACCAAATCGAGCCCGTCGGCGTGGCCTTTCCGCGGAGCGCGCAGGAGGCGAGCGCCGTGATTTGCGCCGCCGCCGATGTAAACGTATCGATCACGCCCCGTGGCGCCGGCACGAGTCTGGTCGGAAACGCGATTGGTGAAGGACTGCTTGTCGAATTCGCGCGCTACAATCGCCAGATCACCGAACTCAAGATCGACAATCGCACCGTGCGCGTCGGGGCGGGAGTCGTGCTTGATCAACTTAATGCCTTTCTAAAACCACACGGATTCTGTTTCGGGCCGGACGTGGCAACCAGTTCGCGCGCAACTCTTGGCGGGATGATCGCCAACAATTCCTCTGGGGCGCGCGTTCCGGTTTACGGAACCACTGCTGACCACGTCGTTTCACTGGAGATTGTCATGGCCGATGGCCGGATCGAAGCGATCGGTCCGGATCGCGAAACGATGTGCACCGAACGCGACAAGATCGACAACTACGTTCGCGCTCACGCCGCGGAAATTGCAGAATGGATGCCGCCGGGAATCTTGAAGCGATGGCCAGGGTACGGCATCGAGCGCTTCTTGCGCGCCCCGAATAATCTCAACGAGATTATCGCTGGCAGCGAAGGAACTCTGGCCGCGATCTTCTCCGCCGAACTCAAAATCTCGCCGCTGCCTGGCGAAAAAGGACTTGGCCTGATTTTCTTCGCGTCGGTGGCGGAGGCGATGCAGGCAACGGTTGCGCTTCTCGATCTAAAACCGGCTGCGATCGAGCACATTGATCGGCTCTTGCTCGACCAAACCAAAGGCCAACTCCTTTTTCAGGCCGCGCGCGATTTGATGGAGCTCGACGCGAAATCATGCGAGGCGGTCTTAATCGTAGAGTTTTACAAAGACGTCGCCGAGCGATTGTCGATCTTACAGTCGCGAAATCTCGGGCTGCGCTCAAAAATTCTGACCGACGCAACGGAAATGAATCTCGTCTGGTCGGTGCGCAAAGCCGGTCTTTCCCTTCTCACCGGTCGCATCGGTGCGGCGAAGCCGGTTGCGTTTATCGAAGACGCAGCGGTGCGTCCGGCGCAATTGCCGGAATATGTGCGCGGACTCCAATCGATCATGAAACCGCTCGGACTTGACGCGTGTTACTACGGCCACGCCGCCG
The DNA here is from genome assembly GCA_030853965.1 of Verrucomicrobiota bacterium. Lineage (GTDB taxonomy): Bacteria > Verrucomicrobiota > Verrucomicrobiia > Chthoniobacterales > UBA10450 > JALYUC01. The sequence goes on from JALYUC010000018.1 coordinate 2,429, forward strand.
CCGGGCTTTTGCACGTCCGTCCGGTTCTCGATCTCCACAGCAAAGCTGATTTGAAAAAATTCCGGCAAGTGGCCGATCAAACATCAGCGTTGGTGCGTCAATTCAAAGGTTCTCTCTCGGCGGAGCATGGCGTCGGCATCGCGCGTACCGAATACATGCCGGAACAGCTTGGTGAGAAATTGCTCAACCTGATGGGCGAAATCAAAAAGACATTCGATCCGAAAAACATTTTTAATCCGGGGAAAATTTTCAGCGATGGTCGGCACAAGATCGACAATCACTTGCGGATCAATTTCGAGCGGCCGATGGAGGTGCCGTTCACCCCCCGCCTCGCCTTTGCCTTTAAGGATCGCTCCTTCATCGGCAATCTCGAGCAATGCAACGGCTGCGGCGGCTGCCGCAAAGATGCGCCGATGATGTGCCCGACCTTCGTCGCGACGGGCGATGAGGTCATGTCGACCCGCGGACGGGCTAATATCATTCGCGCCGCGCTCGAGCTGCGCGTCGACGGACACGATCCGCTTAAGTCTGCCGAGCTAGATGTGGCGTTGAGCAATTGTCTCGCGTGCAAGGGTTGCACGCCGGAATGTCCATCGAACGTTAATCTGGCCCTGCTTAAGGCTGAGTTGATGTATGCGAGACATCGTCGCGATGGATTGCCGCTGCGCGAGCGCATGTTGAGCAACGTCGATCTCCTCGGACGTCTCGGCTGCGCGGTGCCATCGCTCACAAATGCCATTGTCAATCTTGCACCGGTTCGCGCGTTAATGGAAAAGACGCTTGGCCTTTCCGCCAGGCGTTCGTTACCGCATTACGCGTATGAGCGATTCGATCGTTGGTTTGCGCGCCACAAATCTCGGAATGGCGCACCGCATTCCCGTGGCAAAGTCATTCTGTGGGACGACACATTTGTACGGTATCACGAGCCTCACATCGGCATCGCCGCGGTGAAAGTGCTCGAAGCCCTTGGATTTGAAGTGATGCTCGCGCAAGATCGACAATGTTGCGGCCGCCCGGCGTTCAGTCAGGGTAATCTCGACGCCGCGGCAGGAACCGGAAAACATAATGTCGATCTTTTGAATGGGGTCAGCAGTTCAACGCCGATCATCTTTCTCGAGCCCTCCTGCTGGTCGATGTTCGTGGAGGACTATCGCGAGCTCAAGGTTGAGAACGCGGAGAAAGTTGCGGCGCGCTGTTTTCTCTTCGAAAAATTTGTCGACGATTTGCTATCGCGCGAACCGCACGGGCTGCCGCTACGAGATCGATCCGCCTTCGCCGGAGGACTACGGCGGGACAGGCAAGTACGTGTGGCCATTCATGCGCATTGCCATGCGAAGACGCTGCTGAATCCTGAATTCATGGCGCGACTAGCCGAACGATTACCGGGAAGACGCGCGACCGTCCTCGATACCGGTTGCTGCGGAATGGCGGGCGCGTTTGGAATGCTCGCTGAAAAATATGATCTTTCCCTTAAAGTCGCCGCCGATCTGCTCGCCAAGATCCACAATCAACATCCCGACGTTGTGATCGCGTCGGGCACAAGTTGCCGGCATCAGATCGGTGATCTTACCAACGCGACACCGAAACACATGGCGGAACTGATTGCGGAAGCGATAATGTAGTGGCGGCCGTGACG
>JALYUC010000033.1 GCA_030853965.1 Verrucomicrobiota bacterium
TCTGAAGACATCGGCCACATGGTCTTCAATTTGATCGATGCGGGAATTTTTGGAAAGACAGAGGAGGATTCGCTGGAGGACTTTAAAGACGTTTATGATTTTCAGGACGCATTCGTAAAACCATTCGCGCCTGCCAAACCGGTGCCGGTAAAATTGCTCCCCAGTTTGCCAGCGCCGAAGCCTTTATGAGGAAAGTGGCGCCGCGTCTGGCGCTTTTTGCCGCGCTCATGCTTAATACCGCCAACTTGAAAGCCGCTACGACCGACGATTCGGCGGTGATCAATTTTCCGCCGAGTTCGGCGCAGAAATGGGTCTTACCCGACGGTCTCACGATCATCGTGCAGGAAGATCACAGCGCGCCGGTGGCGAGCGTGCAGGCATGGTGCGCCACGGGCAGCGTGAACGAAGATGAGCGTCTCGGCGCGGGCCTATCCCACATTCTCGAGCACATGCTTTTCAAAGGAACGAAGACAAGATCGACAAACGCGATTGCGCAAAAAATCCAGGACGTAGGCGGTTATATCAATGCATATACGTCGTTCGATCGCACCGTTTATTGGATCGACGTGCCAAAAGCGGGCGTCGAGACCGCGCTCGATGTGCTGTCCGACGCGATGATGAATTCAACTCTGCCGGCGGCAGAATACGCAAAGGAACAAGAAGTGATTCGGCGCGAATTCGCGATGGGTTTTGACGATCCCGATCGCATGGCCGGGCAGCTTCTATTCGCGACCGCTTATCAGCGTCACCCGTACCGGTTGCCGGTGATCGGGCAAATGGAGGTTTACAACCAACTCACGCAAGAGCAGGTGATGCAGTATTACAAGACGCGTTATGTCCCCAACAATCTCACCTTCGTCGTCGTAGGAGATGTCGATGCGGAAAAAGTACGGCAGCAACTTGCCGAATTCTTCAAGGCCTATCCGGAAAAATCGCTCAGGCCTGTTTTTATTCCGGACGAACCGCCGCAGCTCGGCCGGCGCGAGGTTCACAATGAATTTGCGACCGAGCTGACGCGACTCGCGCTTGCCTGGCATATTCCCGAGCTCACCCATCCCGATGTCCCCGCGCTTGATCTTCTTTCTGGCATCCTCGGGGACGGACGCAGCTCGCGATTGTACCGCCGTGTGCGAGAGGAAGCCGGTCTCGCTTACAGTGTCTCGGCTTTTTCCTACACGCCCGGTGATCCCGGCCTACTCGGCATTGATGCGACGGTTGATCCAAAAAAACGAGACGCGACGCAGCAATTGATTTTGCAGCTCATCGACGAGGTAAAACAAGCCGGCGTTACGGCAGAGGAGTTGATGAAAGCGAAAAAGACTTCGCTTAGTCACCATCTTGTCTCGCTGACGACGATGCGTGGGCAAGCGTCCGATGCCGGGTCCAATTGGCTGCTGACACGAAACTTGAATTTCACCCGGGATTATTTGGAAGCGGTCCAGAAGGTGACGCTCGATGATATTAAGCGGGTGGCGTCGGCCTATCTGACGAACCAAAACCTGACGGTTGTATCGCTTAATCCCAAAGGTTCGCAACTTGCCAAGGTCGAGGGAGCGAAGCCCGCCGTAGCGGGTGAAATTCAAAAATTCGAGCTGGCAAACGGACTCCGAATTCTCGTGCGCGAAGATGCGCGGTTGCCGCTTGTGGCGATGAGCGCAGTCTTTCGCGGCGGACTTCTTGCCGAAACGCCGCAAACGAATGGCATTACGCGATTAATGTCGAGGACCTTGCTTAAGGGCACGAAAACGCACACGGCCGAGCAGATCGCCAATCAAATCGAAGCGGTCGGCGGCTCCATTTCGAGCGACACTGGCAATAATAGCTTCAGCGTTGCGCTCGATGTGACAAAGCCGGACCTGAAACTTGGAGTGGAACTACTTTCCGATATTTTACTCAACGCGACGATGCCGGAAAAGGCGGTGGTCCGGGAAAAAGAGGTCCTGATCGCCGGGATAAAACAAGAAGAGGAGCAACTGACCACGGTTGCGCGTAACATTTTGCGTGAAGCGCTCTTTGCGCAGCATCCCTATGCTTTACGCGCAAATGGATCGGCAGATTCCGTTCAGCGCCTGATGCCGAAAGATTTGCTCGGATTTCGCGACCGCTACCTCGTCGGAAAGAATGGCGTCATCTCCGTTTTCGGAAATGTGAATGCGGCGGAAGTAAAGAAACTTTTCGAGCAGGCGCTTGCTGCGATGAAACCCGGCGCGCTCGCCTTGACCGATACGCAACCACCTGCGCCGTTAAACAAGACGGCGACGGTCGAAAGCCGGAAAGAGAAAACGCAGAGCGTCATTATGGTTGGCTATCGCGGCGTGGACATTTTTAGCCCGGATCGATATGCGCTGGAATTAATCGATGAAGCGAGCAGCGATATCGGCTCGCGTTTCTTTATTCGGATCCGCGAGGAAATGGGGCTTGCCTACTATGTGGGCGCGACCCAGATGCAAGGGCTGGTGCCTGGTCTTTTCGCTTTCTTTCTCGGCACCGATCCACAGAAGATCGAGCTGGTGAAAACGGCTTTGTTCGGCGAGATCAACAAGCTGGCCAGCGAAGGTTTGACAAATGAAGAAGTCATTCGTGCAAAGAAGAAGTTGATCGGCCAGCAGCAGATCGCCAACCAAAGCAACGATACTTTCGGCTTCCAGTGCGCGTTGGATGAGCTCTACGGTCTCGGGTTCGACCGTTACAAAAAGCTGGAGCATAACGTCGAAGCGGTGACGCTCGAAGACATCAAGCGAGTGGCCGCGAAATATTTTCGCGACCAGCCGTATGTTCTCGCTACGGTGCGACCTCCAGATAGCACCGCAGCTGCAAAGAGGAATTAGATATGGCCGAAGTCCAGACCAACACTCAAACGGGCGAGCTTTCGCAACGCTTCGTCGAATTTGTCATGATGCACGCGCAGAACGCCGCGTTGTTCCTCGGGCAGATTCCGAATCCGAAGACGGGGGAGGGAGAAGTGAATTTGGAGCTGGCCAAGATGTTTATCGACCAGCTGGTCATGATTCAGGAAAAGACGCGGGGAAATTTGACGAACGAAGAAGCGACCGTGTTGCGCAATGCGATTTCGAATTTGCAGATGGCTTACGTCGAAGTCGCGCAGCAAGTCTCCAAAGGTGGCGCGCAACCGAGTGAAAGTGAACAAGGGCCAGCCGCTGAGCCGCAACCTGCGCCGTCACCATCGACAAGTACGCCCGAACAAATGCCGCCCATTACTTCAACTGAGTCTGAGTCGAAGAAAAAATTTACGAAGAGCTACGGCTCGTAGGTAGAGGCGGTTCACCGAGCCGCCCGCGGGCGATTGAGGTCAATCGCCCCTACCTCTGCGTATTGTATTAAATGCACGCGTCCGCCATGTCATCCCGAGCGTAAGCGAGGGATCTCTCAAAGGGTAATTGTGCCTGCAAGGGCCGAAAGCGTGACTAAAACTTCGATTGTGAAGTCCTTCACTTCGTTCAGGATGACAACGCACGGCTAGTTGATAGCTCCTGTGCGATTCCACTACGTGCCCGCGCCCGCAAAGAAACTTCGCAACGAAAAAAAGAAAACTGCCGATCTCAATGCGCTAACCGATCCGGAGGAAGCGGCCGAGGACGCGGGCCTGCGCTACGTCAGCGATGATCAACCCGGCTACACTCGCAAAGCAAAGGGCGACGACTTCGAATATTTCGACACGGACGGAAAACCGATTCGCGACGAACAGCGCCTACTGCGGATCAAGCGTCTCGCGATTCCGCCGGCTTACACCGACGTTTGGATCTGTCCATCGCCCAACTGCCACATTCAGGCAACGGGTCGCGATGCGCGGCGGCGCAAGCAATATCGCTATCACGAGCGATGGCGCGAAGTGCGCGATGAAAACAAGTACGAGCGGATGGCGATGTTCGGCGAGGCACTGCCGAAGATTCGCAGACGGGTTAAGAAAGACCTGGCTTTGCCCGGCCTGCCGCGAAATAAGGTGCTCGCCACGATCGTTCAGCTGCTCGAGCGAACATTCATCCGTGTCGGCAACGAAGAGTATGCGCGCGAAAATAAATCGTTCGGCCTAACGACCATGCAAGATCGACATGTGGATGTAAAAGGCTCGAACCTGCGATTTACTTTTCGGGGAAAAAGCGGAATCAAGCACGATGTGGACGTAACTGATCGCCACATCGCAAAGATCATCTCGAAACTGCAAGATTTACCGGGACAGGATCTTTTTCAATATGTCAATGATGAGGGCGAACGATGCGACCTTACCTCGCAGGACGTGAACGACTATCTGCGCGAAATCACCGGGCAGGATTTCACGGCAAAAGATTTTCGGACCTGGGCCGGAACGGTGCTTGCG
>JALYUC010000038.1 GCA_030853965.1 Verrucomicrobiota bacterium
TCTCTATTCTGACTTCTATCCGCTTTGCTTCAAGCTTAGACCGTGATTCAAGCGACGCGTCCGCAGCAATTCTTGTATTTTTTTCCGCTCCCGCACGGACACGGTTCGTTGCGACCGACTTTCGGCAAGCTGCGACGGACAGGAAGATCGAGCGTGACTTCGCCCGCGCCATCGCCGTTTTCGCCGGCCATCGCCATCGCGCCAACCGGCTGTGGCTTAAGTGCCCGCTGCGGCGCGGTCGGCCCTCCCGGTGCGGGCGCGTTTTCCCGCAAAAGAAATTGCGGAAGACTGGCGAGAAAGTTTTCGAACGCCTGCAGGTTGGAGGTGCTGCGGAAGAGATTGTGAAGAACCTCGTTTTTAATGTTCGCCATGAGTTCAACGAACATGTCGTAGGCTTCGGTTTTATATTCAATTAGCGGATCTTTCTGCGCATATCCCCGCAGATAAACACCTTCGCGCAACGCGTCCATCGCGTAGAGGTGCTCCTGCCAGAGCCGGTCAATCGCATTTAGAATGATGTAGCGCTCGAGGCTTTTTACCGCGCTTGGTTCCTCGTGACTTGATTTCGCTTCGTACGCTTTCTTGATCTTCTCGATCAGGAACTGCGTGTTTTCCTCAACCGATCGCGTCTCAAATTGTGCTTTTTCCTTGGTCAATCCAAGAGGGAAGGTCGTGTTTACCCAATGGAGTAGGCCTGAATAATTCATCTCCTCGCCGGCCGACTCTCCCAAATACTCTTTCACCTTCGCCGGCACCGCCTCGTCTATCACTTCGTAAATGAGCGTGCGCGGCTCCTCGGAGTCGATCGTGTCGTTGCGATAAGTGTAAACCACCTCCCGCTGGTTGTTCATCACATCGTCGAAATCGAGGGTGCGCTTGCGCGCGAGATAATTCCTTTGCTCGACCCGTTTCTGCGCCGTCTCGACTGATTTGTTCAACCACGGGTGCTCCAGCTCCTGGCCCTCTTCAAGCCCGAAGCGCTCCATGATTCTCGTCATCCGATCAGCGGCGCCGAAATTGCGCATGAGATCGTCTTCAAAACTCACATAGAAACGCGATCCGCCGGGGTCGCCCTGGCGCGCGCAACGTCCGCGTAATTGTCGATCTATCCGGCGGGCTTCATGTCGCTCAGTGCCGAGAACATAGAGGCCGCCTCGATCGGCTATGCCCGCACCGAGCTTAATGTCGGTTCCGCGGCCGGCCATATTCGTTGAAATAGTGACCGTGCCAGGTTGTCCGGCACGCGCCACGATCTCCGCCTCTTGCATGTGAAACTTCGCGTTCAACACGTTGTGCGGAATTTTTTCCCGCTTCAGCATTCGGCTCAGCAACTCGGAAGCTTCCACGCTCACCGTGCCGACCAGCACCGGCTGCTGTTTTGCGTGGTGTTCTCTGATCTCGTTGATAACGGCATTGTATTTTTCGCGGCGCGTTTTGTAGATGCGATCGTTGTCGTCGTTCCGTCGCACCGGTCGATTCGTCGGAATGACATTGACGTCGAGTTTGTAAATGTCGTGAAACTCGGCCGCTTCGGTTTCCGCGGTGCCAGTCATGCCGGCGAGCTTTTGATAAAGCCGGAAATAATTTTGAATCGTGATTGTCGCCAGCGTTTGCGTCTCGCGATCGATCTGGACGCCTTCCTTCGCTTCTACAGCCTGGTGCAGCCCTTATTTATAAATTCGCACTGGCATCTTGCGACCCGTGTATTCATCGACAATGACGACTTTGTTTTCCTCGAGCACGTATTGAACGTCTTTTTCGAAGAGGCAGTAGGCGCGAAGTAGTTGCGAAATGTTGTGAATTCGCTCCGCTTGCGCGTCGCAAACCTGTTGTCGCTCCGTCTTCTGCCGATCTTTGTCGTCCGGCGAAATGTCCGGATCCAGATCGATATCGGTGAACTCGCTGATCAAATCCGGCAGCACGAATGCGTTCGGATCATCTGGGTTCATGAAGGAGCGGCCTTGCTCTGATAAATCTGCTTCCTGCGATTTCTCGTCGATCGTGAAGAACAGCTCCTCCTTTAGGGCGAAAAGCTCTTCTTTTCGCGAATCTGTGTAAAACGACAGCTCTGCTTTATCGATGGCACGGCGCTTATCCGGGTCTTCCATCATGCGCAACAGTTGCTTGTTGCGCGGCTGGCCCAGCTTCACTTTGAACATAAGGAGCCCGCCCTGCTCGACTTCGCCCTTCTCGAAGGTTTCGTTCGCTTCGCTCGCGATTCGGTTCACCAGCATGGTCTGTTTGCGCACCAGCTGCTCGACCAGCGGCTTCCACTTGTCGTATTGGTGGGTTGAGATCGTCGCCGGACCGCTAATAATAAGAGGCGTGCGCGCTTCGTCGATTAGGATGGAATCGACTTCATCGACAATTGCATAGTGGTATCCGCGCTGCACCATCTGCTCGCGCGTCGTGGCCATACCGTTGTCACGCAGATAATCAAAACCAAACTCGCTATTTGTTCCGTAGGTGATGTCGCACGCGTATTGCACGCGCTTCTCGTCCGGAGGCTGATCATGCTGGATACAGCCTACGGTGAGACCAAGAAACGTATAAAGCTGCCCCATCCACTCGGCATCGCGACGGGCCAGATAATCGTTCACCGTAACGAGATGCGCGCCGCGTCCGCTGAGCGCGTTCAGGTAAAGCGGGAGGGTCGCAACCAGGGTCTTGCCTTCGCCCGTCGCCATTTCCGCGATGCGACCGCGATGTAAAACCATTCCGCCGACGAGCTGCACATCGAAGTGCACCATGGCCCAAGTCATCGGTTGATCGCAGACCGTGAAGCTGTGCTTGCGGTCGTTAAGCCGACGCGCTGCGTTTTTTACCACGGCAAAAGCTTCCGGCAAAATTTCGTCGAGCTTTTTCCATTGATCCTCCAGCTCTGGAATTTTTGCCAGCTCCTCTTTCCAGACCGCAGTTTTCGCGCGCAACTCGTCATCGGACAAGTTTTGAAACTGCGCCTCCAGCTCGTTGATACGGCGTACAGTCGGCGTCAACCGCTTGAGCTCGCGCTGATTCTTCGACCCGAGTATCTTCTTTAGAATCCAACCAACCATGTGGCGTTTAATATCCGCGAAATTCTCAATCTGTCATCCCGAACGAACGTGCGGGACCTCGCGCTAGCTGCTGGATCATCCTGGAAAATGCCTAACCATCAGCACGTTGCGGGGTCCTTCGCTCCGCTCAGGATGACAACGCTTTTGTTTTGTCTCGAGTGTATCCGTTGTGCGAAATAATCTTTCCAGCTAAGCTCGGGCCATGAAAAAGATCATTTCCACGACTGATGCGCCCGCCGCCGTGGGTCCCTACTCCCAAGCCGTCCGCGTTGGATCGACAATTTATTGCGCCGGCCAAATTCCCCTCGATCCTAAATCCGGGCAGATCGTCTCCGGTGGAATCGACGCGCAAGCGCGCCGCGTGCTCGATAACATCACTGCGGTCCTAAAGGCCGAAGGATTAACCTTCGAGAACATCGTGAAAACGACAATTTTTCTGACCGATCTCGGCGATTTCCAAACGGTGAATGAGATTTACGGTTCCTATTTCAAAGAAGCGCCGCCTGCACGATCGACCGTTCAAGTTTCAGGATTGCCAAAAGGCGCTAACGTTGAGATCGAAGTCATCGCCGTCGCCGATGAAGGTGGCTCAGGCGGCAAAACCGCATACGACACTTCCGGCTAAGATCGACATCTTCATGCAGGAAG
>JALYUC010000113.1 GCA_030853965.1 Verrucomicrobiota bacterium
CATCGGCATCGTCGCGGGCTCGGAAGGATTTGTCGGCGCGGCGCTCATGACTACGGAAGGAGCGCTGCGCGCCGGCGCTGGTTTGGTGGAACTGTTCGTTCCAAAAGAAATCTACCCCATCGTTACAGCCGCTGCGCCCTCTGAAGCCATGGTAAAACCAGTCCGTTCTTATCGCGATCTGCTCCAGGAAAACATCGATGTCTGGGCGGTCGGACCCGGTTTGGGAACGTCGCGCGCGACCGAAATTTTCAAACTTATCGAGAATGCCGAACAACCGATGGTCGTCGACGCCGATGGATTGAACGTTCTTGCCGGGAAGATCGACATTCTCATGCGTTGCACCGGCCGTCCGCGCCTGCTCACTCCCCACCCCGGTGAGATGAATCGGCTGTTCGACTCCGGAAAAATGTCGCGTGCTGGAACGGCCAGACATTTTTGCGAACACTTTCCTGTGGCACTGTTGCTCAAAGGAAGCCGCACGATTGTTTGCGAACGAGGCAAACCGACGAGCTACAATTCGACCGGAAATCCCGGCATGGCGACGGGCGGTATGGGCGACGTATTAACTGGCGTGTGCGCTGGATTAGTCGGGCAGAAATTGTCGATATACGACGCGGCTCGCGTCGGCGCGTGGGTCTGCGGGCGCGCCGCCGAGATGTCGATCTTTCGTAGCAATGCCAGCGAGGAGTCGCTGCTTCCCCGCGATGTGCTGGCGCATCTTGGCAACGCATTTAACGATTTGAGGAATCCGCTCATTTAGGCGTATGGATCCTTATTCCGAGAGCCCGCCGCTGGAAAGACGGCTCGGTGAAACCGATGGCTGGTGGAGCCGTACGAAAAAGACGCTCGGTCCAGTCGCTGTCGTTGGCGTCTTGATCGCGAAGTTTTTCGCGAAGCTGAAATTTTTCATTCTGCCACTGCTCAAGTTTCTTCCCATTCTTCTGAAATCAGGCGGCACCATGCTGCTGATGATTTGGGTCTACACCATGATGTGGGGCTGGAAGTTCGGTGTTGGCTTCGTCCTCCTACTGCTCGTGCACGAGTGCGGTCATTTGGTTGTTGCTAAAAAGTTTGGGCTGAAAGTCGGCGCGCCCGTCTTCATTCCATTCATGGGTGCCTTCATCGCGCTGAAAGAAGCTCCGAAAAATGCCTGGATCGAAGCATGCGTGGGCATCGGCGGTCCGATGCTCGGCTCACTCGGGGCGCTTGTCTGTAACTCGCTCGGCGAAATCTTTAACGCGCCAGTTTTCCTAGCGCTCGCATGGTTCGGTTATTTTTTGAACCTCTTTAACCTCACGCCTGTCGGAATGCTCGACGGCGGCCGCATCGTTACGGCGATGTCGCGGTGGCTGTGGGTACCGGGATTTGCCGTCCTGCTCTGGTTCGGCTGGAAATATCCGAACTTCATTGTCTGGCTAATCGTGTTTCTTTCTTTGCCGCGAGTCATTTCGCTTTTCCGCAAACGCACTGAAGAAGAACAACGCTATTTCGAGGTCACGCCCTCACAGCGTTGGACGATGTCGATCTTGTATTTTGGTTTGATCGCGGTGCTGATTTTCGGAATGCACCTCGCGCAGCGTGACCTCGCCGAACAAGGCGTACGCGCTCATGGTCACGGCGAGGACACGATCCTGCAGTAGATCAAATTACGGCGCAGCCGCAGCGGCGAATACCTTGTCCGGTTCCAAACCGATGCGGCGCAAGATCGACAGGAAACGCTGATCCGATCGCAATGGCGCGATTTCCGTCGCGATACCGACAGTGTGCAGCGACGACGAACGTTGCTCGCAGGCTTGTTCGAGATACCGGATCGCTTCGTCGTGCTCGCCAAGCGCAACGTAAACATGCGCAACAGCATCACCCGGCGTGTAATTCCGCTTCGACGTAATCGCATTGAGAATTTGGAGCGCGTCGTCGCGCCGCCCCTGCCGTGCATAAATAATTCCCAAACCAAAAGAGGGAATACCGGTGAAGCGTTCCGCTTTCTTGAAAAGCTCGACCGCTTCATCCACCCGCCCCATCTCGCGGTATAACACGGCGAGAGCCGGCGCACCGTAAATGAATGTTGGATCGAGTTGCATCGCACGCTCGCCCTCTACGATAGCTTCTTCGTACATGCCGAAGTAGCGATAGAGTTCACACGCGAAGTTGCTCACCCATAATGACGCGGGATCAATCTTCGCCGTGCGCCTCAAGTAAGTGAGCGCTTCTTCACGATCACCGCGCGCGCCCCAAAAGGCCGCCGAAAAATAGTTTGAGGGCGTCGATTTCGGATCGAGCGAAACGGCCTGGCAAAACTCGCGGCCCGCTGCGTCCAAGTCCCAATCGAGGATCCGGATCGCTTCGCCGAGATAAACGTGAGCCTCGGCATCGTCCTTGTCGATCTTGAGCGCATTGACCGCTGCTTCGCGCACCTTTGGATACGCTTCCCGTGGCGGCACGTAAGCGTCAGCCAGCCACAGCCACGCCTTGGCGATGCCGGTCCAGGCGCGACCGAAGTGCGGGTCTCTTTCGAGCGCGCGTTCGAAATACTCGAGACTCTTTCGCAGATCTTCCTGGCTCGTTTTGTCGGAATAAAAAAGGCCGTGAAGATAAACGTCGTAGGCATCGGTGCTGTGCACGAGCCGTGATGATACTGGCGCGGCGATATCGAGTTTTAGTTTCAGGGCATCGACGATCGCGCGCGTAATTTCATCCTGCAGCGCAAAGATTCCCTGAAACTGACGTTCGAATGTCTCTGACCAGAGAGTGAACCCATCACCGGTATTGATCAATTCCGCGGTGATGCGCACGCGGTCGCCGTCGCGGCGCACGCTGCCCTCGAGCACGTGCTCGACATTCAATCGCTGCCCGATCTCGGCGAGCTCGGCCTCTTTGCCTTTGAACCAAAACGAAGATCTCCGCGCGGCGACGCGCAAACCTTCGATCTTCGCTAGCGCAGTAAGAATTTCTTCCGCGATGCCATCGCTGAAATAATCGTGATCTTTTCCCGGACTTAAATCGACGAACGGCAAAATCGCGATCGATCTCTCGTTCGGGTCCGTCGGTTGAACGATGTCGATCTTAGCGACCGGTTGTGAATCCGGCGTGCGAATAACTCCGTAACGCGTGAAATCGAAAAACCATGAGAGCACGAGGGCCACACCGAAGCCGAGCACGACCACCACGACGACAAGGCGCACGACCCAATTCGGAACGTCGAAGAACGGGAAAACTTGGGTCGCAACCTGAATAAGAACCCAACCGGCAACCACATACGCCACCGCTACGCTGTAAACTTTTCTCCGCTTCAGTTCGGCAAAGAATTTTTTCGGATCCATAAACC
>JALYUC010000117.1 GCA_030853965.1 Verrucomicrobiota bacterium
TCTCGCGCGTCACGGAACGCGAAGCGGACGCTTTCGGTATTAACGCTTCGCGTGAATCAGACGGGATGGCCGCGGTCGCACTCAAACTCGGCGCCTATCGCAAATTGAATCCGGGGCCGATCGAAGAATGTATTTTCTACGATCATCCGAGTGGCCGCGCGCGTATTCGCATGGCCATGGATTGGAAAGCCGCACAGTTGCCGGTTGGCGATGTGAAAACCACGCCGATGCAGTAAATGTTGATCAAACCGCGTTTACGGGCGCTCATCGATCGGCACAACTTTTTTGCCAACCGGTTCCCCGACGTATTCGCTGAGCGGGCGGTAAAGACGATTGTCCTCGAGCTGCTCGAGAATGTGCGCGCACCAGCCCGACGTCCGCGCGATCGCGAAGACGGGCGTGAATAAATCCGTCGGGATGCCGAGCGAATAGTAAACCGTCGCCGAATAAAAATCGACATTCGCGTTCAAATTCTTCTTCTGTTTCATCAACTCGGCGATCCGCTCGCTCATTCGAATCCATTTTGGCTCGCCGATTTTCTCGCTCAGCTTGATGGCCATCGTGCGCAAATGCGGCGCACGCGGGTCGAGCGTCTTATAAACGCGATGGCCGATACCCATGATTTTCTTCTTCTGGGCAAGTTGCTTGTCGATGTACGGGTCCACATTTTTTTCATCACCGATTTCCTCCAGCATTTGGATCACGCCTTCGTTGGCGCCGCCATGCAACGGCCCCTTTAACGTGCCGATCGCCGAGGTGACGGCAGAGTACATGTCGCTTAGCGTGGAGATGGTGACGCGCGCACTGAAAGTGGAAGCGTTCATGCCGTGGTCGGCGTGAAGGACGAACGCCACGTCGAGCGTATCGGCTGCTTCCTTCGACGGTTCCTCACCGCACATTAAGTAAAGAAAATGCGCCGCTTCGTTCAAATCTTCCCGCACTGGTGGGAGCGGTTTGCCGTTGCGGGCACGATGAAAATAGGCCGCGATGACGCCGATCTTCGCCGTGATGCTGCGCGCGCGTTCTTTGCCTTTCTCGAACGTTGCTTCGCCAACGGTTGGATCATAAAGGCCCAGCATCGACACAGCAGTGCGAATCACGTCCATCGGCGCGGCATCCTTTGGCGCCCCCTTGATAAAATCGATGATGCCGTCCGGTAATTTTCGCTGGCTGCGCAATTGATTCGCGCAACGTTCCAGCTCATTGCGATTGGGAAGTTTATTGTTCCAAAGAAGATAAACGACTTCCTCGTAACTCACTTTGCCGGCAAGCTCGTTAATGTCGTAGCCACAATAGATAAGCTGGCCTTTGTCACCGATGACGTCGCTCAGTCGCGTCGTGCTCGCAACGACGCCTTCTAGTCCGCGCGAAATCACTTTTTGCTACCCTTCATTTTTGCGATCAACGTGTCAGCCATTGTCGCTGGAGTTTCGGCAACCGCAATGCCCGCGGCTTTAAGTGCTTCGATTTTTCCCGCCGCCGTTCCTTTGCCGCCTGAAACGATCGCGCCTGCATGGCCCATTCGCCGTCCCGGCGGCGCTGTCATTCCAGCGATGAAAGCTGCGACCGGCTTTTTGCAATTCGTTTTGATCCAGTCCGCTGCCTCTTCCTCAGCGGTGCCACCGATTTCGCCGATCAGGATCATCGCTTCTGTATCTCGGTCTTCGTTGAGAAGTTTTACAGCATCCAGATGCGACATGCCATTGATCGGATCGCCACCGATGCCGATGCAAGTCGATTGCCCGTATCCGCGCGAAGTTAATTGCCAGACCGCTTCGTAAGTCAGCGTGCCCGAACGCGAGATCACACCGACACTGCCAGCCTTATGAATGTAGCCGGGCATGATGCCGATCTTGCACGCGTCCGGCGTGATGATGCCCGGACAATTCGGTCCGATTAGGCGCGACTTCTCTCCGCGCATCTGCGCTTTCACGCGCATCATGTCCATCACTGGGATTCCTTCCGTGATGCAGACGACAAGATCGACATCTGCATCCACGGCTTCGAGAATGGAATCAGCCGCGCCCGCCGCCGGCACAAAAATCATGGAGGCGTTGCAATCTGTTTCGCGTTTTGCCTCCGCAACCGTATCGAACACCGGAACTTTCCCGTCGAACATCTGACCGCCTTTTCCGGGCGTAACGCCGGCGACAACGTTCGTTCCATACTCCATGCACTCCCGCGCATGAAATCCGCCGGTGTTGCCGGTGATTCCCTGCACAAGCAAACGCGTATTCTTGTCGACCAGAACTGACATTCGTTATTTCGCTTTGCGCTTGTGGACGACCAATTTGTTGCCGTCCGGATCGCGAAATTGCGCCATCCAACAGACCGGCGTCTCGAGTTTGTCCATGTCGAATGTGACTCCACGCTCTTTCAGCTTCGCGATCGTGGCGTCGATGTCGTCAACTTCAAACGCCACGGTTGTCCCGTCGCGTGATGGTTGCCATGCCGGATGACAGCCGACGCCGATGGTGGTTGGGCCGATTTCATATTCAGTCCAGGCGCCTTCCATTCCGGTACTGCTTGGCTTTAGTTCGAGCGTTTCTTGATAAAACTTCCGCGCGCGTTCCTTGTCGGAAACTGCGATGGCAACGAATGCGACTTCTTTGATCATGGACATGGCTCCCTTTCATTTTCTGGTTTCAGTTTGTGAATCATCAACTTGTTGCCGTCGGGATCCTGCACGATCGCCATGTGACAGCACGGCGTCTCGAACGGCTCGGCCGCGAAACGTACATCTCGATCTTTCAACCGCTTGATTGCCTCGTCGAAGTTCTCTACCTCAAACGCCGCGCCCGTTCCCTGATCCGACGGTGTCCATTGTTCGCCAACGTTGGCAATCGCAAATGTGTCTTCTCCGACGGCGTACTCCACCCATTTTCCGCCCATCATTTCTTCCGAGACTTTTAATCCGAGCACGTCTTCGTAAAACGAACGGGCCCGTTTAATGTCCATCACCGGAGTGGCGACAAATCCAATTTTCTTAACCTTCATTTTCTTCCTCCCGCCGCTTTCACGGCTTTTTGCGCTGCATCTGCGAGATCATCCGCCGTGATCACCGCGAGACCGGATCCAGCCAGCAGTTTTTTTCCGGTTTCAACATTGGTGCCTTCGAGACGGACCACGAGCGGCACCGACAACTTCAACGCCTTCGCCGCGTTAATGATTCCCTGAGCGACCACATCGCACTTCATGATCCCACCAAAAATGTTGACCAAAATCGTCTTCACGTTCTTGTCCGAGATCAGGATCTTGAATGCTTCGGTCACTTGCTCCTCGGTCGCGCTGCCGCCGACATCGAGAAAATTAGCGGGGCTGCCGCCATAAAATTTGATGATGTCCATTGTGGCCATGGCGAGACCGGCGCCGTTGACCAGGCAGGCGATGTTACCGTCGAGTCCGATGTAATTGAGATCGTGCTTAAACGCTTCGACTTCACGCGGATCTTCCTCCGCTGTATCGCGCATCGCCGCGATCTCCGGATGTCGATAAAGTGCGTTGTCATCAAAATTAAATTTCGCATCGAGCGCGAGCACCTCGCCTTTCGTAGTCAGAACGAGCGGGTTCACCTCCACCATCGAGCAATCAAGTCCGGCAAATGTCCGGTAAAGTCCGTCGAACAATTTCGCTGCTGCTTTGATCTGTTTTGATTCGAAACCGAGCTGCTTCGCCAGTTTGCGTGTTTGAAATGGCTGCAAACCGGCGAGTGGATCGACATTCTCGCGAATAATCTTTTCCGGTGACTTGGTGGCGACCGTTTCAATTTCCACGCCGCCCTCGGTGCTCGCCACAACCAACGGCGCGGCGGTGCCACGATCGAGCAAAATGGCAAAATAAATTTCGCGCGCGATCTCGACCGATTCCGTAATAAGAACCTTATTCACCACGCGACCAGCGGGCCCAGTTTGATGCGTTACTAAGGTTTGGCCGAGCATCTTGGCCGCGAGCTCACGGGCTTCCTTTGGCGATTTGCAAGGATGCACGCCGCCCTTAAAACCGTTGGAGAATGTCCCCTTCCCTCGCCCGCCCGCGTGGATCTGTGCCTTTACGACAAGATCGACATCGCCCAACTCGCGCGCGTTTTGCTCGGCTTCATTCGGCGTCGACGCAACCTTCCCCCGCGTCGTGGCGATACCGAATTTCTGCAATAGTTCGTTCGCCTGATATTCGTGGATGTTCATCGCCGCGCCCGCGAGCAAAGCCTTGAAATGCGCGAACAGCAATCGAAATTCCGCTCGCATGACCACACTCGGGGAAATTGTAGAGAAGATCGACAATGCGCGCGCACGCGACCGAATCCTCGGTTCGACGGCGAAGAATATTCATGACCTTCTCGCCGGCACCCCAATCGATCTTTACCTCCGCGTTATCGACGAACTGATTCAGGCCGGCCAATGGTCCGAGCTAAACGATCGATTTTACAAAACGCTGGCCTTCGGCACCGGCGGGCTGCGTGGTCGCACCATCGGTAAAATTGTGACCGCGGCTGAACAGGGCAACGCGAAAAAAGACCCGCCTCAGTTTCCGTGTGTCGGCACGAACGCGATGAACTCGTTCAACATCAGCCGCGCAACGCAGGGACTGGTCTCATATCTTCACGATTGGAATCAGCGTGAGAAGATTTCCGGCCAACCGAAACTGGTCATCGCGCACGACACGCGATTTTTCTCCAAGCAGTTTGCCGATCTGACGGCGAAGGTCGCGGCGGAGCAAGGCTGCGACGCCTTCGTCTTCGCCGGGCCGCGCTCGACACCGGAGCTTTCTTTTGCCGTTCGGTATTTGCGCGCCGGCGCGGGGGTTGTCATTACCGCGAGCCACAACCCGCCACATGATAACGGCTACAAAGTTTACTTTGGCGATGGTGCACAGGTGGTTGAGCCGCACGCCAGCGGAATTATCGCGAAGGTTAACGCAATCACTGGAGGGACGGGCTCTGTTCCGTCCCAAAAATCGCTGGACGCCACAGAGG
>JALYUC010000133.1 GCA_030853965.1 Verrucomicrobiota bacterium
CCGCAACTATTCGCTGCAGCGATCACTTCATCCATGAGCGCAACTGCAGATCGGCGCAACGATACATCCTCCAAAATCCTAGATGTATCGACGCCGCCGCCCAAAATCGACAATCCATTAAACGGAATATTCCAAACCAGTTTGCGCCAGCGCTCGAGAGCGAGATTGTCGGTTACGCCACATGTCACGCCGCAGCGTTTGAACTCTGCCGCGAGATCATGCGTGCGCTCTTGCGACTTCCGCCCGTATTCGCCCAGAACAATGTGGCCGTAGTCGTAACGCTCGATCATCGTTTGCGAAACTCGGCTGAGACAAATGAAACAAAGTCCGCCCAAAACACGTTCGGCATCGAAATTCTTCGCCAGAAATTCCTCGTTGCCCAAGCCGTTCTGCAAGGTCAGCAAAATCGTGCGCTTGTTCAGCAGGGGCGGCACAAGATTGACAAGATCGGCATTCGAAGTCGCCTTTACCGCGATGATTACGCAATCGCACGCGCCGATCTCTTTGGTGTTGTTGTAACAATTTACCTTAGCAACGTGAACATCTTCATCCTTCCCACGTATGCGCAGGCCCTCCCGTCGAATTTTCGTCAGATCGCCGCGTATCAAGAAGTGGACATCGCAACCACCGGCCGCCAACTTTCCGCCGTAGTAACTTCCAATTGCGCCTGCCCCAACGACACCGATGCGAAAATTCTTCACGCCGGCGGCCTGGTTTCGGACTGGAAGTTCCGCGTGATCAGTCGCGCGCCCTTGTTAAACGTGAAGTAAGCCCACGCCCACTGAAAGAGAACGGCAAACCGATTTCTGAAGCCGACCAAAAAGATGACGTGGATAAAGAGCCATGCCAGCCACGCCGGAAATCCGCTAAAATGTACGAAGTTGAGATCGGCCACGGCTTTGTTCCGACCGATTGTGGCCATGCTTCCTTTGTCCCAATACCAGAATCGCTGCGGTTTTCTTCCTTCGATCATCGCCAGGATGTTGCGCGCTGCGTGACGGCCTTGCTGCATTGCCACGGGGGAAACGCCCGGCAGCGGCTGGCCAGTTTGATGCGAGAAGTTCGCCAGATCGCCGATCACCTGCACTTCGGGGTGGCCCGGAATACTAAGGTCAGGGTTGACCGTCACACGACCTACCCGATCCACGGGCACGCCAAGCGTTTGTCCGACAATAGAAGCGGTATTACCAGCCGCCCAAATCTTCACCCGACACGCAATAAATTCATCGCCCACTTGCAATCCGACGTCGGTCAGGTTTGTCGCGTGCACTCCGGTGCGAACTTCCACGCCAAGATCGACAAGCTGTTTCATCGCGCTGATCCGCAGGTCCTCGGGAAATGCGGCGAGCACGCGCGACTCGCCTTCCACCAGGACCACTCGCGCCTGTGACGGATCGATATGGCGAAAATCTTTCGCTAGCGTATAGCGCGCGATCTCTGCAATCGCGCCTGCCATTTCCACGCCAGTAGGTCCACCGCCGATGATTACAAAAGTCATGGCGGCTTTGCGTGCCGCCTCGTCAGTAATTTTTTCGGCATATTCGAACGCCAATAGAATGCGACGCCGAATTTCAATCGCGTCCTCGAGACTCTTTAGCCCCGGAGCCAATTTTTCCCATTCCGAATGACCAAAATATGAGTGCCGCGCTCCCGTCGCAAGAATGAGGAAGTCGTAACCTATTTCACCGTCGGCCATCCTTACTTTCTTTGCTTCGACATCGACTGACTGCACTTCCCCAAGTATTACCTCCAGGTTTTTGCACTTGCTCAATACCGCGCGAATAGGAGCAGCAATGTCGGCCGGCGATAGCGCGGCGGTCGCCACCTGATAAAGCAATGGCTGGAAAAGGTGGTAATTCGTCCGGTCAATCACCCTGACAAGTATATCTTCGCCGCCGAGCTTTTTTGCCGCCTCCAGTCCGCCGAAGCCGGCTCCGACAATGACGACGTGCGGCTTTTTCATCGGCTCGTTTTCCATGCAAGAATCTTCCAGCAACAAAACCGGATGCGAGCAGATTGTTTTTGCCGCAAAGCAAAAGCGTTTGTCACTGGTAAAAGTAACGTTATCTTTCGCGCCTTATGCCGAAGGCTATTTCTCGCAGCAAAACAAAAAAAGCGGTAGCGAAACGATTCAAAATCACGGGCCGCGGGAAAGTTTTACGCGCCCAATCAGGGCGGCGTCATTTGCTCTCGGCAAAGAACGCAAAGCGTAAACGGCAGGGAAGCAAAGCGGCTGCCGTCGATAAAACAGATGTAGCGCGAGTAAAAGCGAACCTGCCGTTTGGATAAAAGACTGCCGCTACAGAAATCTAGCGAAACTGCGGCGCCGGCACTTCGATCTGCTCGGTGTGAGTTGTCGTAGTGGTTTGCGTGACCCTGAGTCTTACACCGGGCGCTGGCTCCGGACTGTAGAGATCGCGGCGATTCACCAGGGTAGTGCAGGAACATTGTAGAAGAACGAACGCGAAGACCGCCAGCCATTTCACGGCGTCGATGCAACCAGAAGCATCCGCCGCTGTCAACGGGCTGTCTCTTCGTTGCGAAAAGCCGATTGCACGATGTCGATCTTGCGCGAACTTTTCTCTCCGTCAGGGGCTATGGATTGAGGACTAACGAACCCCGCCAGGGCAGGAATGCAGCAACGGTAGTCTGATCTTCCTTGCCGTAGTTCTCTGGCGGACTTTTTCCACCTGGAGGCAGATTGAAACTTCTTAAGGTTAAAACGGTTCGCTTCGTTCAAGTGGTGCAGAAAGCGGGCAAGCCCGAAGTTTATACGTTGTGGCAGAAACCGTCCGCGGATCGGCATCTTCAATCGATGATCAAAAACAATCGGGTCCTGACAATCCAACAAAGTGAAAGCGGAAG
>JALYUC010000150.1 GCA_030853965.1 Verrucomicrobiota bacterium
GCCATGAATTCCAAACGCCGCGTCGCCTGGGCCGGACACTGGAGGTTCTGGCAACGCCAGGCAACGAACTCCGGGTCACGCTTGATCGATTCTCCGCAAACAGGACACTTGCCGCGAAGATGTTTGGAAAAATCAAAGGGTTTGGCGCCACGCGGTCGTTTTGATTTTACAACTTCGATAACCGCTGGGATTACTTCACCGGCCTTCTCGATCACAACGCTGTCGCCGATCCGGATGTTCTTGCGCTTGATTTCATCTTCATTGTGCAGCGTCGCGCGCGAGACGCGGCTGCCGCTTACCGTCACCGGCTCGAGCACCGCCACCGGAGTCAGAATTCCGGTGCGCCCAACTTGGATGACGATGTCGATCAAACGCGTTTCCACGCGCTCGGCTTCGTACTTATAGGCGATCGCCCAGCGCGGCGATTTCGCGGTAAATCCGAGCCGTTGGCGCTGTGTGAATGCGTCCACTTTGACGACCGCGCCGTCGGTTTGATAACGAAAATCGTGGCGCACGCCGTCAAGCTCGCGAATCGCGTCGAGGATTTCGTCAAACGATGAAGCGAGCCACCAGCGCTCGCTGTGCGGCAGATTAAATCTTTTTAGGAGCGGAAATAATTCGGAATGTTTTGCAAGATCGACATCTTCCACCGCACCGGTCCCGTAAAACACTACGCCCAGCGGGCGCCGCGCCACGACGCTCGGGTCGAGTTGTTTGAGCGAGCCGGCGGCCGCATTTCTTGGATTCGCAAACAATGGCAGGCCCGCTTCGCCTCGTTCTTCGTTCAGTTTTTCAAAGCCTTTTTTGTCCATGAAGACTTCGCCGCGGACTTCAAAGACTTTCGGCGCCTTGTCGCGCAACTGTTCCGGCACCGAGCGAATAGTCCTGATGTTTTGCGTAATGTCGTCGCCGACTACTCCGTCACCTCGCGTCGCCGCGTAGCGTAGTTTTCCGTTTTCATAAAGAAGCGAGACGGCCACGCCGTCTACTTTGGGCTCAATTACGACCGGGATTTTCTCGTTCGGCAGAAGCCGCGTGATTCGTGCATAAAAACCCGCCACCTCTTTTTCCGAATAGGTATTGTCGAGACTGAGCATTTGCACACGATGGGTGACTTGCGCGAAAGCTTTCAGCGGTTTTCCGCCGACGCGCTGCGTGGGCGAATCGGCGGAGGCAAGGTCGGGAAAACGCGCTTCAAGATCGACAAGCTCGGTGTAAAGCCGATCGTACTCGCGGTCGCTAATTGCCGGCGCGGCCTCCTCGTAGTAGCGGCGATTATGCTCTTCGATCTCCTGCCGCAGCTGCGCGACGCGCTTTGCTGCTTGCTTGTCCTCTGCGGCCATCCTGCATGATATGACGCACGAAACGCTCGGCAATCCCTCGCCGCGGTTGTAGGACGAGCGCGTAGCTTGCCTTTTATTGTCGCGGCAGGCAGAGCCCTTGTCCTACAATTGCCACGGCGATAACCAGTCGTGAAACCCAACGAGAAAATTCTCGGTGTTGAAGGAGGCGGAACCAAGACCGCCTGGGTTTTAACCGAACGCGAGGGCGCCGACCTGCGCATTGTCGATCAAGGGAAACTTCCACCCTCGAATTTTCGTCTGACGACGCAGGACCGCTTGCGCGTGATTTTTTCCGAGCTACCGAAAAAGATAGATCGCGCCGGAGTGTTTCTCGCTGGCTGCGGACCGGGCGAGGATC
Organism: Verrucomicrobiota bacterium; assembly: GCA_030853965.1. Taxonomy (GTDB): domain Bacteria; phylum Verrucomicrobiota; class Verrucomicrobiia; order Chthoniobacterales; family UBA10450; genus JALYUC01. The sequence continues at coordinate 1,702 of JALYUC010000150.1, forward strand.
GACAAGTACTCTCACGGCTTTGCGGGGAAATTTGGCCGAACGCGAAAATCACCACCGGCAGCGATCGGGATTCTGGGCTCGCCGCCGGGCTCGGACATGGTGATGGAATTGTCGTAAATGCCGGAAGCGGCTCATCCGTTACCGGTCGTCGCGACAATCGAATCGAGAAGGCCGGAGGCTGGGGACATATTCTGGGTGACGCGGGTGGCGGTTATTTTCTTTCCATTCAGGCGCTGCGCTTGATCTTGCGGGAATACGATCTTCATCGCGGTGAAGTGCAATTCGCAACGAAAGTTCTGCACGCGCTGTCTCTGAATAGTCTCGATGAATTGGTCCGTTGGGCACAGACCGCGGACAAAATGGAGATCGCGATGCTGACACCGGTGGTTTTTGACGCCGCCGCGAATGGCGACGCGCAGGTCCTCGAGATTCTGGAAGAGGGCGCACGTGCGCTAACCGAATACACCGAAGCGGTCGCCACGCGGCTGCACTTGCTCGCGCCAAAGGTGATGCTGCTGGGCGGCTTGTTTCAGCGTGACTCGATCTATGCCCACACGTTTCGACGCCGACTTAAAAAAAATCTTCCAGACGCCCGGGTCGCGGCGGCCGAACGCGCTCCTGAGCTTGGCGCAGCCTGGCTCGCGGCTGAGATGAGCGAAGTTCCGGGTGTTCGTTCAACACCGGCTGAAGAAAAGATCGATAATCTCGCAGCGGCATTGACCGAACAGCGCAATCCGCGCTCTGAGAACTTGGAAAAAATGAGCGCGCGCGAAATGGCCGAGTTGTTTGTGGCGGAAGAAAAATCGGTTCAGGAAGCGCTGAGTAAAGCGATTGTCGATCTTGCGAAGGCGATTGAGATCGTGGCGGGGGCGCTGCGCAAAGGTGGTCGCTTATTTTACGTTGGCGCAGGCAGCAGCGGGCGGATTGCTGTTCTCGACGCCAGTGAGATTCCGCCGACCTTTGGCGCGTCACCCGAATTGGTTCAGGGGATCATCGCCGGCGGCGTGACGGCACTTTATCGCAGCGTCGAAGGGGCCGAGGATGAAGCCAGCAGTGGGGCAATGGCGATTGATGAGCGCGGAATAAAAGATGTCGATGTAGTGATCGGGATTACCGCGAGCGGCCGAACGCCTTTCGTTCTCAGCGCGCTCTCGCGGGCAAGATCATTGGGCACAAAAACAATTTTGCTCAGCTGCAACCCGGAAGAGTCGAAAAAAAAAGATGTCGATCTTGCGATCGGTCTGGCGGTCGGTCCGGAAATTTTGACCGGCTCAACAAGATTGAAGGCAGGAACAGCGACAAAGGTAGCGCTGAACATCATCAGCACTGGCGCGATGGTCGCGCTAGGCAAGGTGCGCGGCAATTTGATGATCGATTTGCACGCATCGAGCACAAAGCTGCGTGATCGCGCTGCCCGGCTGGTCGCGGAGTTAACGGCCTGCGACTACAATTCGGCACGCCAACAACTCGAAGCTGCCGATTGGAATTTGCGCGCGGTCATAGACAAGATCGACAAGTAAAAGGCGAGATTTTATGTGAGTCGCCGAAGATGGCGCGAGAATTCGCTGGATTAAATTTTCCGTTCTATAAGCGCATCTTCGCGGTGCGAAACGAAGAAAAGTAAATCAAACTCAACCAAAAGGAACTTCTATGCTCTGGACTATCTTCGTTATTCTTCTAATTCTTTGGCTGCTTGGATTTACGATGCATATCGGCGGCGGCATTATACATCTTCTGCTCGTCATCGCTGTCGTTGTGCTGATCATTAATCTGATCCAGGGCCGCCGGCCGTTATAAGATCGACAATCGCGTTATGAAACCCGCTGGCATTCTCGGGATCATTCTCATCATCGTTGGCATTGTCATGCTGGCGTACGGGGGCTTCACCAGTTTTACGACGAAGGAAAACGTGGCGAAGCTCGGTC
>JALYUC010000156.1 GCA_030853965.1 Verrucomicrobiota bacterium
ATCGATGTCTTCGCGCGCGGTCGCGAGCTCGCCCATCACTACAATCAAATCCTTTTGCGCAGCGAGGATCTGCTCGGAAACAAAAGAATCTTGGCAGAACGCTCGCGCCAGGCCGAGCGCGGCGCTCAGTTCATCAACGGAGCCATATGCTTCAACGCGCGGATCATTCTTCGGAACGCGCCGACCGTACATGAGCGATGTCTCGCCCTGATCGCCCGTTTTCGTGACGATCGACATGTCGATCTAACGGGAGCGAGTTAACCAATCGCCGGCTGCAGTTCCGGTTCTTCGGCAAGGGAAGCGCCGATCGGTTCGCCTTTTTCGACCAGCTTGATCTCGCGATGCTCAGGGAATCCGGTGCCCGCCGGAATCAAATGACCCATGATCACGTTCTCTTTGAAGCCACGTAACCGATCGATTTTGCCTAGTGTCGCCGCTTCGGTGAGCACGCGTGTCGTGTCCTGGAATGACGCCGCGGAAATAAAGCTGTCTGTTTCAAGCGAAGCTTTCGTGATGCCGAGCAGCACTGGTGTCGCTTCCGCTGCTTTCCCGCCTTGCTCAACCACGCGCGTGTTCTCCGCGTCGAAGTCGAGCCGGTCGACTTGGTCGCCCCAGAGCAGCGTTGTGTCGCCGGGATCGGTGATCTTCACTTTTCTCAACATCTGCCGCACAATGATCTCGATGTGCTTGTCGTTAATCTCCACGCCTTGGAGCCGATAAACTTCCTGCACTTCGTTCACCAGGTGCTCCTGCAAGTCCTGCGGTCCGCAGACCTCCAGGATTTCGTGCGGAACAACCGGACCCTCGGTGAGCTGTTGTCCCTTCTTCACGAAGTCGCCTTTGAACACGATGATGTGCTTGGTCATGGAAATGAGATGCTCCTCCTCCGCGTTGGTCTCGGGATCTTTCACGATCAGTTTGCGTTTGCCGCGAGCCGTCCCGCCCATTTCGACGATGCCGTCGATCTTAGCGATTTCAGCCGCGTCCTTCGGACGGCGTGCCTCGAATAATTCCGCGACACGCGGCAGACCACCAGTGATGTCCTTGGTCTTGGCAACTTTTCGCGGCGTCTTCGCCAACAACGCGCCTCCGCGCACCTTCTGTCCTTGTTCCACGATCACGTGCGCGCCGGCCGGAATCGAATAATTGGCGAGCACCTCTTTTTTGTCGCCGACGATAACGATCTGCGGATGCAAATCTTCTTTGTGTTCGATGATGACCGTTCCCATCAAACCGGTGGCTTCATCGACATCGCGCTTGATCGTGACACCCGCGATCATGTCGCGGAACTCGATCTTACCGCCTTTGTCGGTCAGAATGGGAACGTTGTAGGGGTCCCATTGCACAAAGGTCTCGCCTTTTTTCACGGTGGCTTCGTCGGGCTTCGAGATAACGGAGCCGATGACAACGTTGTAGCGTTCGAGCTCACGTCCTTCGGCGTTGTGCACGCTGATTGAGCCGTTCTTATTCAAAACAATCCAGCTGCCGTCGAGCGCCTGCACTGTGCGCAGATCGTTGAATTGAAGCTTGCCGTCGTTCTTCGCCTTGATGATCGGCTGCTTAAATGTCTGACTGGCGGTTCCGCCGATGTGGAATGTCCGCATCGTCAGCTGCGTTCCTGGCTCGCCGATTGATTGGGCGGCGATGATGCCGACCGCTTCACCAAGTTTGACAAATTGCCCGGTCGCCAAGTTGCGCCCGTAGCACTGTGCACACACGCCGCGGCCGCATTCGCACGTCAGCACCGAACGGATCTTCAATTGCTCGACTCCAATGCGCGCCAAATCCAGTGCGATTTTTTCGTCGATGAGTTGATTGGCTTTGACGATTTTTTTCCTTTTCTCAACTGGATCGGCAACCGTCTCGCAACTGACGCGTCCGATAATGCGCGTGGCAAGATCGACAACTTCTTCGTCGCCTTCGTAAATCGCCCGTACGGTAATGCCGTTGACGGTGCCGCAATCCATCTCGTTGATAATCACGTCCTGTGATGCGTCCACCAGCTTGCGGGTGAGATATCCTGAATCCGCGGTTTTGAGCGCGGTGTCAGCGAGACCTTTGCGCGCACCGTGGGTGGAAATGAAGTACTCGAGCACGCTCAGCCCTTCGCGGAAGTTCGAAGTGATTGGGCGCTCGATAATTTCACCTGATGGTTTCGCCATCAAACCGCGCATGCCAGCGAGCTGCCGAACTTGCTGGCGATTGCCGCGCGCACCGGAATCCACCATCAAATAAACCGGGTTGAGCTCCTTGCGGCCCTCATTGTGTTCGAGGGTGCGGAACATGACGCTCGAAATCTCATCGCCGGCGTGCGTCCAGATGTCGATGATCTTATTATAGCGCTCGCCATCCGTGATAATGCCTTTGCGGTACTGCTGCTCGACCTGCCGGATTTGCTTATAGGCGTTTTCCAGCTCCGTTTGTTTTTCCTTCGGAATAATCATGTCCGAAATTCCAATCGAAATTCCGGCTCTGGTTGCTTCGGTGAAGCCGAGCTCCTTCAGCTTATCGAGAGTTTCGACGGTGCTCTGCGGGCCAGCCACCTGATAGCAACGCCAAATAATGTCGCTGAGCTGTTTTTTGCCCGCGGCCTTGTTAAAAAATCCAAGCTGCTTCGGCCAAATTTCATTAAAAATTACGCGACCTGCGGTTGTCTCAATTATTTTCGCGTCGGCGTTTCCGAAAATCGTTTGTTGGCCAAGATCGGGGTTCTTAAGCCTGATGCGGTCATGCGTCTTAACGCTGCCTTCGCTCATCGCAAATTCCACTTCGGTCGCGTTATCAAAGAGCGACATATAAACGCCGTCTTTTTTGGAGCGCGGATTTTGCGTCATGTAATAGCAACCTAAAGTAATGTCTTGCGACGGCGTCGTGATCGGTTTGCCGCTCGAGGGCGAGAAAATGTTATTCGGCGCGAGCATCAGCATGCGCGCTTCCATTTGCGCCTCGACCGACAGCGGGACGTGCACAGCCATTTGGTCGCCGTCGAAGTCCGCGTTGTAGGCGGTGCAAACGAGCGGATGAATGCGGATCGCTTCCCCTTCGATGAGCTGCGGCTCGAATGCCTGGATCGACAATCGATGCAGCGTCGGCGCGCGATTGAGCAAAACAGGATGTCCGCGCGTGACCTCATCGAGGATGTCCCAGACTTCAGGTGTCTGCCGCTCGATCATCTTCTTCGCGCTGCGCACGGTGTGCACGTAGCCGAGGTCTTTCAGCCGTCGAATGATGAATGGCTCAAACAAAACCAGCGCCATCTTTTTCGGCAGACCGCATTGATGCAGTTTCAATTCGGGCCCGATGACGATGACGGAACGACCGGAATAATCGACGCGCTTTCCGAGCAGATTTTGACGGAAACGTCCACCTTTGCCTTTGAGCATGTCGCTCAACGATTTTAGCGGGCGATTGCCGGCGCCAGTCACGGCGCGCCCATGGCGTCCGTTGTCGAACAAAGCGTCTACCGCTTCCTGCAGCATTCGCTTTTCATTGCGGATGATCACGTCCGGCGTCTTGAGTTGAAGAAGGTTTTTGAGCCGATTATTGCGATTGATGACACGACGATAAAGATCGTTGAGATCGCTGGTGGCGAAGCGGCCGCCTTCGAGCGGCACCAACGGGCGCAGGTCCGGCGGAATCACCGGCAAAACGTCGAGAACCATCCAGTCCGGGCGCGCGTGCGAGCTTTGAAAGCCTTGAACGAGCTTGACTCGCTTGGCGAGTTTCTTGCGGATTTGTTTGCTCTTTGTACTGCCCATGGCGACATCGAGCTCTTTGTTGAGCTTGTTCAGATCGATTTCGTTTAGGAGTTTCTTGATCGC
>JALYUC010000170.1 GCA_030853965.1 Verrucomicrobiota bacterium
CACCGACCGGAAAAATGCGCAGGTGATTCTCGAAGAACGCGCCCGCGGCCTCGAGGGTGAGATCTTGGCAATCAGCGATCGAGAACAGCGGCGCCTTGGTCAGGATTTGCACGACAGCTTATGTCAACATCTCACCGCCATCGCTTTCATGGCGCGATCGATGGCGGTGCGCCTGAAAAATCATCGGGTCGTGGAAGTAGAGGACATCGAGAAGATCGCCGAGTTGATTAATGACGGCGTGACTGAAGCGCGGACGATCGCGCGCGGTTTGCATCCGGTGGAAATGGATCCGGCTGGTCTGGCCGTCGCGTTGCAATTGTTACACCGCCGTTCAAGACTTCCTTATCGCCTCGATATGGACGAGGACCTGTCGATCGCCGACCCGAAAGTCGCACTGCATCTCTACCGTATCGCCAGCGAAGCGGTTATGAATGCAAACAAACATGCGCGCGCGCGCGAACTTGTTGTGCGCATGCGAAGGTCTGCCAAAGCAATTGAACTCAGCGTGACAGACGACGGGATCGGCATTGACAAAAACCGTAATGACGGATCAGGCATGGGATTCCATCTCATGGATTACCGGGCTCGTTCGATCGGCGCTCGCCTGGAGATTAACTCGATCAAGCCGCATGGGACGCGCGTGGCTTGTTATGTGCCCCGAAAATGAAATCGATGGCGAGAGTCGGCAAGGAGGCGAGAAAGCGTGCACGCAAAGCGACCGGCCAGCCCAAGCCCCTGCCCTCCAAGCCGCAGGCGCCCGATGCACTTTCCGGCGGCACGGTTGATAACCCAAAGTGCGAACTGCCAGAAGCGATTCGCATCATCGTGGTCGACGATCATCCGCTCTTTCGGCACGGCCTCGTTCAATTGCTCAATTCTGATGATGGCTTTTCGGTGTGCGGTGAGGCCAGCAGCGCCCCGGAAGCATTGACCCTGACTCGCAAGCTCAAACCGCATCTCGTAATTGTCGATCTTGGCTTGAAGGGCCCGGGCGGTTTGGAACTAACAAAATCAATTCGGTTCGAGTTTCCAAAGATGCCGGTCCTCGTTCTCTCGATGCATGATGAGCCGACTTACGCGGTCCGCTCGCTACGCGCCGGCGCCAATGGATACGTCACCAAACAAGACGCACTCGGCAGCGTGCTCATTGCCGTGCGTGAAGTAATCGATGGCCGCGTTTATCTCAGCCCTTCGATGGCGAGCGAAGTTATTTCCAACGTGATTCTGACCAAGCGCGAACCGGGCGCCAATCCGACGGACACTTTGAGCGATCGCGAAATCGAAATTCTCGAGCGCATAGGCAAAGGCGAGGAGGTCAAATCGATCGCCAGGGCCTTACATCTCAGTCCCAAGACGGTGGAAACTCATCGCGCGCATATTAAAGACAAGCTCAAGTTGGAAAACGCGCGGCAAGTAGCGCGTTACGCCGTGCAATGGGCAAGCGCGCGCGGATTGTAAGATTTTTGAGCCGAGCCCAAACAAGGCCGGACCGACTCCGAGCCGCGATATAATGGTACCTGCCGCAGCCATTTTGGTCGATTCGGCTCGCTGAGTTATTTAACGCGATCGAACAGGCCGTCTGTGCTGAGTTCAGCAGGGATTTTAGTTAAAAAAGAGAAAGGCTAGTATGATTAAATCATTATTCGGAATTGCTTGTGCCATTGCTTTGTTGATGGCGGTCGCGAACGCTCAAACTTCCAGCAGCAGCACGACCACAACGACGGCGGGCGGCACGGAGCAAACCACCACCACCACCACGGAAAGCTCCGGCACCATAACGGAGTTTATGCCCGGGGCCTCGTTGGTTCTGAGCACCGGAACAGGCGAACCGACCCACTACAAGTTCAGCAAGACGGTCACCTACGTCACACCGGACGGGAAAGTGGTCGAAGCGTCCAAGGTTAAAAAGAACTCAAAGGTCCGGGTTCATTACCTCAAAGAAGGTAACGATATGCTTGTCGACAAAGTGATCGTTACGGAAAGAGACTAACCAACAATCAGTGAAGGGCCGGTTTTCTCCGGCTCATCATTGAGGTTCCTTTAGCTCGGCGCGTCGGCGGTTTCGGCGCGCCGACAGGAACCCTGCTGCAATCAGAAGGAGCATTCACCATGGCCAGAGTCGTCAAAGTCATTGAATTAATGTCCGAATCCCCAAAGAGCTGGGAGGACGCTGCGCAAAACGCGGTCACGGAAGCGTCGAAGACACTCCGCAATATCCGCTCACTTTATATCAAGGACTTCACCGCTTCAGTAGATAACGGCAAAGTTAGCAGCTACCGCCTCAGCGCCAAGGTCACTTTCGATTTGGAGCGCGGCGAAAATTAACCGCACGGTTCGAGCGGATTGCTGATCCCCAACGCGGTCATCCCGAGTCGCACCGACGACGAGGGACCTCCCACAGGGTTTAGAGGCACACAGTTGATCGCGCGTAACTTCTGCCGCCTATGTGAGGTCCCTCACATCCGTTCGGGATGACAGGCTTTTAGTTTTTCGGCCGGAGCAGCGGAAACAAAATCACGTCACGGATCGATTCCGCGCCGGTGAGCATCATCGCCAGGCGATCAATGCCAAGGCCGAAGCCGCCGGCAGGCGGCATGCCGTGCTCGAGCGCGAGTAAAAACTCCTCGTCGATCTTTTGCGTCTCCTCTCCGACCTGTTCGAGTAACCGGCGGCGCTGAACGTCCGGGTCGTTCAGCTCAGTATAGCCAGGCGAAATTTCCACGCCGTTGATGATGAGCTCGTAAACATCGACAAGTGTATCGTCATCGCGGTTTTGTTTAGCGAGTGGCACTAATTCTTTCGGACAATGCGTTACGAAAAGAGGGTCGAAGGATTTTTCTTCGACAAGTTTTTCAAAGACGTGCTGAGTAACTTCGAAATCAGCTAACTGCGGCAGAATTTCGATCCCGAGCTCACGGATCGCGCGCTCCCGCCGCTTTTCGCTGGAAAGATCGAACCAATCTTTGCCGGCGACTTCCCGGACAAGATCGACATATCGTGTGCGCCGCCACGGTCGCTTTAAGTTGATCGTGCGAATGACTTTCCCGTCGACATCTCGATGCTCGACTTGCAATGAGCCGCAGATCTTTTCGGCAAGATGACAAATCAGTTCCTCCACCAGATTCGCCATCTTCTCGAAGTCGGCATAAGCCCAGTAGGCTTCGAGCATAGTGAATTCGGGATTGTGTTTTCTCGAAATTCCTTCGTTTCGAAAATTGCGATTCAGTTCAAAAACCTTGTTGAAGCCGCCGACGAGTAAGCGCTTGAGATAAAGTTCCGGGGCAATCCGCAAGAATAAATCGAGATTGAGCGCTTTGTGATGGGTTTGAAATGGCTGGGCGGCCGCGCCCCCCGCGACTGCTTGCAACATCGGCGTCTCCACTTCGACGAACCCGCGATCTTCGAGAAATCGCCGCATCTCGCGCAGCATCTGAATGCGCTTCACAAAAATAGCGCGTGATTGTTCATTGGTAAGAAGATCGAGATAACGCTGCCGATAGCGCGTTTCGACATCTTGCAGGCCGTGCCATTTTTCCGGAAGGGGGCGCAAGGTCTTCGCCAGCACTTCAAATTTCCGGACCTTTAGGGTCGGTTCGCCTGTCTTGGTCAGGAAACATTCGCCTTCCACGCCGAGAAAGTCGCCGAGATCAAGCAACTGGAAAAGATCGACAAGTTGCTGCCCGACTTCCTTGGCGTGGATGTAAATCTGAATCCGCCCGGTCGCGTCGTGAAGATCGACAAAGTGGCTTTTGCCCATGTTGCGATGCGCAGTGATGCGGCCGGCAATGCGACAGGTTTCACCTTCCTTAAATTTTCCACGAACGTCGGCGATATCGCCGCTGGTTTCGAAAGCGGCGCCAAAAGGTTCCACCCCCTGTGCTCGCAACGCCTCCATTTTCTGGCGCCGCTGGGCGATCAAGTCATTTTCAGGCTCCATTTCTTGGCGAGCGAATGTAAAGCGCCGCCATCAAATGAACAGCCTGAATGCGTCGGCAATATTGGTTTGCAAACTCATCACCAAAAGTGAGATAGTTTGCCCCCTATCGGCACCCGATTTCCATCCGCGCCGAAGCTCCCGATGCCACTCGATTTACCTGAAACAATTTCCAAGCTGGAAGGACCGCTGGTGAAACAGTTCTCGGTCTTTCTGACAAACAAGGTCGGCGCTATGCTCGACATCGTGAAGTTGCTCAACGCACATCATACGCACGTGGTCGCGCTGAGCGTTTCAGAGTCGACTGATTCGGCAATCGCTCGCATCATTGTAAGCGACCCCGACCGCGTGCAGGATTTATTTCGCCAAAATGAGATCGCCTTTGGTGTTAGCGAAGTGGTCGTGGTGGAGATGCGCGAAGTCGCTACGCAGCTGGTCAAACTTCTCGCGGCCTTGTTCATGGCGGAGGTGAATGTGCATTTCACCTACGCATTACTCACCCGGCCACGTGGCTTGGCCGCGCTCGCACTTCATGTCGACGATACGGAGTGCGCATCGTCGGTCCTGCTCGGTGAGGGTTTCAAAATTCTGAGCCAAAGCGATATTTCGCGCTAAGTTCGCATTCCCGCTCAATATGGTTGACAGGTCTGCACGCTTTTTTACCGAAACAGCATCCATGCGGACGCTGACGGCTTCGTCGTTTCCACAAGGCGACTGGAATTTCAGAATTGGGCTGTGCTTGGTGCTACTCTTTGCCGCCGCGGAGATTTTTAGCGTCGGCTATTACTACGTTGGGGGGAAACGGTTCGCGGGCGCGGTGGCTGAACCGCAAACGAAAACGGTGGTCGCAGCGCCTTCGCCTTCCGTCCAAGCCACCTCGACGCCGGCGCCTTCCCTTGCCCCAATGGTTGCGCCTTCCGTCAAACTTGCCGTGTCGCCGACGGTTGCGCCCAGTGCTGCCCCCGCCGTTGCCCATCCACCTGCACCTTTGGTTGCGCCCACACCAGTACTGACCCTCGCGCAAACTCCGGCGCCGTCAGTCGCGCCGAGTGCGGCATCCACTAAAGCTCCCGTGATCGCAGCGGCACCGTCGGTCGCGCCGATTGCGGCACCCACCAAAGCGCCCGTGGTCACTGCGGCACCATCGGCCGCGCCGAGTGCGGCAGCCACTAAAGCTCCCGTGGTCGCAGCAACACCGTCGGTCGCGCCGATTGCTGTACCCAGTAAAGCTCCCGTGGTCGCGGCGGCATCGCCCGCCGCTTCAGCGGAGTCCATTGCCGATCGTCTGACCAAAGAAGCGACCAAATTGCAAAGAAAAGGAGACACGACTACAGCACTTGCCCGTTTGCAGGAAGCCATCCAACGCGACCCGAAAAATGCGGAGGCGTTCGCGGAGATGGCGACGATTTACGAAACGATCCGGCTATACGATCGGTCGAGCGAAACGTGGCGTAAGGTGCAGGACATCGGCCCGGCAGCCGGTCCCGTTTACGAGCTGGCTATGTTAAAATTGAAAATCGGCACTGCGGCAACGCCAGCACCCGCCGCGGTCGAAGCTACCCCGGCGGAAACGGCGACGCCGCGCACCAGCGCCGAGGGAATTCCAGATGGATCCACCTTTGGCATTGCAGAAGTAACCACTACCGAAAATCCCGATAGCGACGCCGAAACAAATCTTATGATTCGGATTGGCGTAAAGAAAAAGCCGAACGCCGTCGTGGATCACACGAAGGTTAAAATCCAGGTGTTCTTTTACGACACGGTGGACGACAAAGACATCAAGTTAACGGACGCCGATGTGAACTACGAGTGGCTGACGCCGAACCACGATTGGGCGCAAGCAAATCCGGAAGTTCTGGCCGTTACTTACATTCGGGCAAAAAACAAAGCCTTATCACAAGAAGCAGCGTTGTCTGCCGCGGCCGCAGCGATTATTCCCGGCAAGAAAAATCGTCCGGCCAAACCGGCAACTCCGGAGAGCGAGGTGGGCCGCCGCAAATATCTCGGCTACATCGTGCGCGTTTATTATAACGACAAGCTGCAAGCACAACGTGCCGAGCCCACGAAACTGTTAAGTCTCTTTCCCTCACCCTCCACCGCCCCCTCGCCGTAATGCAAGTGCTCATCGTGCACCGCGACGCCGAGATGAACGAGCAATTGGTGCAAATGGTGAAAGATTACACCGCGCACGAGTGCGATCTGGCGGGCAGCCAGCCAGCCGCGCTCGATTGGGGGCGGCGTCATGCGCGATGCGCCTTACTCATTACCCAGCTCGAAGCGGAGGGACTGGATGGTCTCGCTTTAGGAGGAGCGTTAAGCGAAATTTTTCCCGGACTGCAAACGCTCTTTCTGCCCCCTTACCCCGCCTCTGAACAACGATTGGAGGTCGCAAACACAAAAGTTTTTCCGGAGCCGATTGACGGAGAAGGTTTGCTCGAATCTATCGAGCGCGCTGACGGTGCGGCAACGGGTGCACCCGATCTATTTCATGTGGTGGATGTGTTGCAAATGTGTTGCCTCAGCCGCCGAAGCGGCGCCATTCAAACCGTGAAGGAAAAAAAGAGCGGCATCGTCTTTTTGCGTAACGGAGCAATTGTGCACGCCGAAACGACCGTCGGTCGCGGAAAGGATGCGCTCTTTGAGATCGTTGCCTGGGAGTACGTGGAATTCGCCTACGATCGAACGGTGCGGCCTCCGGTTGAGACCATCACAATTCCTTGGAATGAACTGTTGATCCAGGCAGTCGAGCGCCAAAAAGAGAGCGAAGGACGGGAGCAACGGCAGCGCGCCTGAACACGCGAAAGCAAAGCCGCAGTATTATGCGACGAATTGCGATATTTACCGCACGATGAAGCTCGCGCCCTTGCTTTGCTGTTTGTTGTTGTTCGCTTCTCGCGTGCAGGCTCAAATTCAGGTCGATCTCAAATTGCCACGCTTACAATATATCGCCTATGAACCGGTTGTGGCGACCCTCGGCATCACTAACCTTGCCGGCCGCGATGTCGATCTTCACGACGGGGATGGTCAGGCGTGGTTTGGCTTTGAGGTGACAGGACAGGAAGGTCAAACGATCGGGCCGGTCAAGACCGACACCGGCCAGTCGCCACTCAAAATCGAAGCCGGCAAAAGAGTGACGCAAAAGATTAATCTCACGCCGCTTTACCCGGTGCATGATTTCGGCACCTATCACTTGCGCGCACATATTTATTTCGCCGATCTCAATAAGTTTTTTTATTCGCAAACGAAAGTCTTTGAAGTCACCGATGCCCGGCGCGTCTGGCAAAAAACGGTTGGCATCCCTGAAGGAAACTCCGGTCCCGGCAGTGTGCGCACCTACTCGCTGTTGACCAACCGCTTTCCCGACCATACCTCGCTCTATGTGCGGATTGAGGACAGAGACACCGGTATCGTTTACGCCACCTATTCGTTGGGCCGCATCATCGCCTTTGATGAGCCGCAGGCAGAACTCGATCGCGGCAATCAACTGCATGTCCTACATTGCGCAGCGCCCCGAACGTGGGCTTATTCCCGCGTAGGTTTGAACGGCGAACTCCTCTCGCACTCGACTTTT
>JALYUC010000206.1 GCA_030853965.1 Verrucomicrobiota bacterium
TGGCCATGCGCGCGGCATTTACGCCGGACGTGCCGCCGCCAAGTACGACTACTTTGCCCGGCGAAACACCGGGCACGCCACCGAGTAAAACTCCGCTCCCGCCCACGTGTTTCCCGAGATAATAAGCGCCCATCACCGTAGACATTCGCCCGGCGATCTCACTCATCGGCTCGAGCAATGGCAGTTTGTTTCCCACTTGAATCGTTTCGTAAGCGACGCCGGTGACGCCCGACTTCAGCAACGCTTCGGTCAGCTCCCTGCTCGCGGCCAGATGCAGATAAGTAAAAAGAATCTGGCCTCTGCGCAAAAGCGGAAACTCGGCTTTGAGCGGCTCTTTCACTTTCACGATCATTTCCGCGCGGCCGAACACATCTCTCGCTTGATCGACAATCTCGGCCCCAGCTTTAACGTAGTCTTCGTCCGGATAACCCGAGCCCACTCCCGCATTCTTCTCCACCAGCACGGAATGACCGTGGCGTTTCAATTGCTCGGCGGCTGAGGGCAGCAGCGCGACCCGCTGCTCCTGCTCCTTAATTTCTTTCGGAACGCCGATGATCATCTAAGAGAGTGATATTTGACGAGTGACAGGTGACAAGCCTAAAGCGAGTGCCCCAAGAATTTCTTCTCCTCACTCGTACTAATTTAATGACGGATCGTCCGGCGCGGCGGCCAACATTTTATACCACGGGCCGAGCGCGCGCATAATATCGAACCAAAGTTTTGGTAACCGGTCTGGCTTGAGCGTAGCGCGGCTCGGTTTTTGCAGCAGCCAGGCGTTCTGTTTCATCTCGGCTTCGAGTTGCCCGGCGCCCCATCCCGCATAGCCCACGAAAGCGCGGATCGACGATGGATCCGAGCCCGCGCGCTCGCTCGCCTCTTCCACGTTCACATTGTGATCGAGTTTTAATCCTTCTCCCTTTTGCCACTCGAATGCGGCGAACATCAGCTGATTTCTTCCGACCGGACCGCCAAGAAAAACGGGAATATTGGCCAGACCGTCAGGTGGCGTTTCAGTAACGAGATCCGCCACCTGCTTGTCGAGCGGACGATTTAGAATGACGCCCAAGGCCCCTTCGTCGGGCTCGTGTGCGGAAATAAAAAGCACCGCCCGCCGAAAATTTGGGTCGAGCATATTTGGATGAGCGACGAGCAGCGACCCCGCGAAACTCTGCGGCGTTTCGCCCCTTTTATCAACCATGCCAAACTAGAATGTGAGGCCCTCGTTTGCGCAAGCGTTTCTGTAGCGGCTGAGTTTCTGTGGACGCGGCCGTCATCGGCTGCGATGCGAGTCATTTCCGCAGGCGAGACGCCTGCCGCCACAGAGCACCGCTACAACAATCGCAGATGTCGATCTTGCAACTCAAACGTCGTGCTATCAGCGAAATTTTCCCGCCATTGCAAGGTCGTTGCCGTGACCAGTTTCTGCGAATCTGCCGGGAGCGAATTTAGCAATGAATTTCTGCGTGCTGGATCGAGTTCTCCAAAAATATCATCGATCAGGAGAAGGGGCGCCGCGCGTTCTTCGGTAAACACGCGCGCTTGCGCAATTTTGAGGGCCAGCGCCAGTGTGCGCTGCTGGCCTTCCGAAGCATAAATATTTGCCGGCATTCCTTCGACGAAAAGATCGACATCGTCGCGATGTGGACCGACCACCGTTTGCCGCAAACGGATTTCCTTCTCGCGCGACTGTTCGAGATCGGCAGCAAAGTCGTCACGGTTTCCCGGGGCAAAACAGATGTCTATCTTCTCTTTCGCGTCGCTGATTTCCGCGTAAGCGGCGGCGACAAACGGCGCCAGGCGTTCGATTATCCGTCCGCGCATCGTCCGGAGCCGCGTCCCATTCTCAATTAAGGGCGGATCGTAGGCGGCCAGCTCGCGCGTTCTTGGCTGATTAGATTTTAACAGAGCATTTCGCGACCGCAGCGCGCGTTCATAAGCGCGCAAGGTCGGCCGGTAACGCGCATCGATCTGCGCTCCGAGAAAATCGAGATATCGGCGGCGCGCGTCCGATCCACCACGCGCCAACTCGATGTCGATGTTAGCAAAAGAAACAACCCGTGCGACGCGCAAGTATTCGATCGCGGTCCGTTGTTCAACCTGGTCGAATTGCAGTTTTCGGTGCAAAGCACCGTATCGAAACTCCAATAAATGTCCGTCGCACTTCCCGCGGAGCGCGAATGATTTCGCGCCCAGTCTGACGAGCGGGGCGAGTGCTGAGCTTCGCGGCGATTGCAACCGCAGCAAAACACAAACTGCTTCGAGGATTGAAGTTTTTCCCTCCCCATTGGCGCCGGTGAAAAAATTAAAACCCGGCGTCAGTTCGGCGGAAAGCGATTCAAAACAGCGAAAATCTTTGAGTTGCAGTCGCGTGAGCATAAGAATCGAGAACTTCTGTAGAGGCGGCTGTCCTCAGCCGCAACATTCCCAATTACCGCCGAGGTCGGCGGCCACTACAGGCAATTTATTGCAAAGACGTAGAAGCGTCGCGTAAGTTCCCATAGAATTTTGTTGCTACCGGCCATAAGCTCGTTTACTAAACGCGCAGTTTTCGAACATTGTTCTGGGGGGAACAGCCGCCCTTCACGTCCGTCGGGCGTGGGGGGCGGTACTTTTTTTGGGGACGAATCAAACAAACGCCGAACGCTGACGGTCCAACGTCCAATGTCGAAGTCAGAAACATCCGGACGAATCTCCTGGCCAGTGGCTTTGACGCTTGTCGCCCTCATCGTCGCCGCCGTCGTTGTCATTGTTTTTTTGCGTTTGGAAAGCTGGCCAGCGCGTACTGCACATCAAGGCACAGCCGAACTCGAACGTCTCGGCAAAGATCTCCGATCCGCTTTTGTCGACATCGCGCATTTACAACCGCGAATCACAATCAACAATCGCGTTTATCTGGAGCAGACAACGCCGACGAGCGAGCTGTCGATTCTTTCCCGGCGAATCGAGGTCGAGCATGAATTTCAGAATACTTGGGCGGGAAGTTCCAAGCGCGTAAAACTGCACGCTACGTTCGCCGTCAAAGCCGGCTTCGATTTGCGGCAGGATTTCTCGGTCGATCTTCGACCTAATGAAATTACCGTCCAGCTTCCGCACGCTCAGATTCTCGGCGTCGAACAGGAACAACTGGAAGTGCTCGCTTTTGAAAATGGATTTTGGAATCGGATCTCGTCGAATGATGTGCAGAATGAATTGTCGACCTTGCCACAGCTGGCCCGGCAAAAAGCGACCGAAACAAATTTAGCCGAACAAGCCGAACAGGCCTTGCAGGAACAACTCGCCGCCCGTATCCACACGCCGCAACCATTACGGGTGATTTTTACGAGCGCGCCAAAAAAGGATTAAGGTCACTCTTCACTGTCAGTTCCATGCCGTTCAAGAACCGATTGTTGCTCGGTAGCCTCATTGTTCTTATCGCGGGGTTACTCGGCATCGTTTTCTCGCCAGTTATTGTAGCCGACGGCGTGCGCCTGTGGATTTGGTGGAAGGCGCGACAGCAAAAACTTACCGTCAAGATCGACAAAATCGAAGCGCCATTTTTGCGGCCAATCTTATTGCGCGGCCTGCGCATCACCAGTTCTTCCGATGCTGCATTCCGCGTTGAGCTAAGCGCTGCCCAGGCGACGGCCAGTCTAAACCTCAAATCCATTTTGTTGGGCATGAGTGGGCGCACAGTTCAACATCTTTCCGTCACCTCGCTGCGTCTCGAAATCCACAGCAGTGAATCGGGAACACCCTTTCCCGAAAGCAGCTGGATCACGTGGCAAAGATTGTTACCCAATAGTCTCAGCGTGGATCATTTCGAATTGCGCGTCGAAGACGGCCCGGCGGTCATTCTTTTACGCAGCGGCTCACTCTCTTTCAGCGAAATTGAATCCGGCCGTTTCAGCACGGACGAGCTGACCATCGCGTCGCCTTTGGTTCGCCAAACATTTTCTCGACTGCGTGGCGCGACCCACTGGCAGGACAATCGTCTTACCCTGGCCGGGTTGAGTTTAACGCGCGGTCTCGATGTCGAATCGGTCACTGCCGATTTGTCGCATCTCAGCAAACAACGCCTCGGCGTCGAGTTCGATGTCGATGCTTTCGGCGGAAAAATTCGCGCGAACATTTCAAATGAGTGGAGGTCGCGTCATTCCAACTGGAACATGGTCGGCTCCGGGACCGATATTTCGCTCGCGCAAACCTCGGAAGCGATTGGGTTCACCGATCGCATGGACGGGCTGTTACATGCCTGCAAGTTCACATTTCGTGGCGACTTGCGCGATCCGGCCCATTCTACCGCGTCGCTGTGGACCGAACTTACCGGACTAACATGGCGCGAACGCAAAGCCGATCTCATCATGCTCGGCGTCGCTCTCTACAACCGCCAAATCCAGCTGCAGCAGCTTTACGTGAAACAAAATAGAAATCAGCTCACGTTGAGCGGTGAAGGTTCTTTGCCTTCCAGCGCCACCGGCTGGCTCAATCCGGATTTTCGCGGCGATATCTCCGCATCAATTCCCGATCTCGGCGATTTCGCCGCGCTCTTTGGCGCCGCCCCCGGAGATTTCGCGGGTGAGATCGCCATCGACGGAACGATGAACGCGCGCGACCGCAAAATCGGTGGACACCTGGCAGCAACCGGAAAGTCTTTGTCGATCTTCAAGGCCCCCATCGATCTCTTTAATGCCAGGACCACCTTGAAGGCCACTGAATTTGAGGTCGAGCAATTCGAGCTCAAACGGAAAGACGATGTCATGCAACTTCAGGGCAAGATCGACATCGCCCACGACCACAATTATTCGGGCACACTCAACGCGACGATCAAGGATGTGGCACCCTATTTGTCGATCTTGCGCGCCAGCGGCGCCGATTCGAAACCGGCTTCGGCCGAGGTTCGGGCGTCAATTTCGTCAGGCGTATGGGATGCCCACACCACCATAACTCTGCCTGACTCCAGTCCGGTCAATCTCGCCGCCAGTTTTCCGCTCCAGATTGGCGCTGATTGGAACACCATTCTGAATGTGCCGCTTAATGTTACTTTGGATTTTCCGGCAATTTTTTTAACGCATGCACCTCAGCTTTGGCGTCGAGAAATTTTTGCCGATGGGATTTTAAGCGGAAAAATTTCCGTCTCCCAGACATTGCAACACCCGCGCATCACAGGCGACGTACAACTGGTAAATGGAAAACTGCGCAACTCGCCGATGGGAGTAACTGTAGTTTCTGGCCGACTGAGCTTCAATGAAGAGCACGCCGCGCTCGAATTCTTGAATGCCTCTACTAAAGATGTCGATCTTTCCGTGCGCGCTGAAATTGATTTTGCAGGTTTGGACAAACTCGCTATCAAAATATTACCGACGAACCAGGTCTTCGATTTGACGCCGGGTCTCATTGACTGCGTGAACCAGCTCGAAGTGGTGCCGATTGGTGCCACGCTAGCCCCGGCCGTGCGGCAGCTTGAGTTTCGCGGTGGTTTGTTTCGAGCCGATTGGACAACCAGCTTGGAAGATACTAAAAGTGCCCAATCAGCGGACGCCATCACTCTGGGCACAGCTGTCCGAAGATTTCCGGTTTGTTTTGGTGAAAGTTCGACTGGAAAAGTCCTAACGCTCGGTGCTAATCCGCGACCGCAACCGCAACCCGTTCGGCCGCGAAAACGAGCAAAGCATCGTTAAAGTGGTGCTGGGGCAACAACCGCATTGCGGCGCTCGGATTTGGTTGTCACAAGCCAGCGCGCAAGTTTTTCTTCGAGATCGCTCGTAAGATTTATTCGACAATCAGCGCCGGCATCCACCCGTAATGGATTTCCCGTCGCGCGGTCGAAAAGCAATCGCACCGGACGTTGGCCGGGCGAACTGGCCAGAATCTCACGCACCTCGCGCAGTTCGTCGCTGGTTGCGGCAGGTGAGAATTGAAGAACGACGGCGGGTTCTTCAGATAGAATTGTCGATCTTTGCGCCGCGATGGGAGCCCCGTTTGGTTTTTCCAGACTTGCCACTCTTACCTTTTGCGCAGTGGCGCGAAGTGAATCACCGCGCGTATCGATTGTCCCCTGAATTTCAATGACGCGACCCGGAGCCAGCGCGTCGGAGACGTTGACGTAGAGGTCGTTCCAAATCACGATTTCCAACGTGCCGGTCAGGTCTTCCGCCCAAACGACCGCGAATGGTTTGCCTTCTTTGCGCGTAAACTTTCTGTCGACCTGAACAATTGCGCCCGCGACGCGAAATGTCGCGCGATCCGCCAGTTCGCCTAACGACGAGATGGCCTGATAATTTTTGCCGGCGAATAGATCGACAAAGGCGTCGAGCGGATGTCCGCTGACATAAAACCCGAGCAATTCTTTTTCGTAGGAAAGCTTTTCGTGCTCGCTCCAGGGAGCGATCGCTCGCTTTCTTGTCGATGTTGCCGCGTGGGTGGCTTCATCAAACAATGAAACTTGGCCGGCAGTGCGGTCGCGGTGAGCCGCCGCGGAGACCGCCAGGGCCTCGTCGATGCAGGCGAAAAGCTCGGCGCGGTCGCGACCGACGAAATCAAACGCGCCAGACTTGATGAGGCTTTCCAGCATTTTTCGATTCGCGATGCGCGATCCCAGACGCCCACAGAAATCTTCGAGAGATGTAAAATCGCCGTTTTCGCGGTCGCGGATCAACATCTCCATCGCCCCCTCCCCCACATGTTTGATCGCGGCGAGGCCGTAACGGATCGCTGTGAATGTGGGAGCGGCCTCAGGGCCGCGACTGTCGGGACGCTGAGGTCCCTCCCCCATTTCAGGCGTGAACTTCAATCCGCTGCGATTAATATCCGGCGGCAGAATGGAAATGCTCATCCGTTTGCATTCGCCCACGAAGATCGAAATCTTGTCCGTGTTATTGATTTCGTTGCTTAGCAATCCGGCCATGAATTCGACCGGATAGTGCGCTTTCAAGTAAGCGGTCTGGTAGCTGATGACGCCATAGGCGGCGCTGTGGCTCTTGTTGAATCCGTAGCCGGCGAATTTTTCGAGTAAATCGAAAATGGCGTTCGCCTTCTTCTCCGGGATATTGTTCGTACGCGCGCAGCCCTCGATGAAGTTCTTGCGCTCCTTTGCCATGGTTTTCTTGTCTTTCTTGCCCATGGCGCGGCGGAGGAGGTCGGCCTGCGCGAGTGAGTAACCGCCGAGTTTGCTAGCCGCCGCCATGACTTGTTCCTGGTAAATCATGACGCCGTAGGTGTCGGCGCAGATTTCTTCGAGCAACGGATGCAGATACTTGATCGGCGTGATCCCCTTTTTCGCTTTCACGAACTCAGGAATCAGTTCCATCGGGCCGGGCCGATAAAGCGCGATCAGCGCGATAATGTCGTCGAGCTTCCGAACGTCGATCTGCTTGGACAAATTGGTCATCCCGCCGGACTCCATCTGAAAGAGGCCGATCGTTTCGCCGCGGTTGTAGAGAGAAAATGATGCCGCGTCGTCGAGAGGAATGTCTTTGAGCGAAAAGGCCGGCTCGCGTTTACGAATGAGCGCGAGTGTGTCTTCGATCACCGTGAGTGTCTTTAGACCGAGAAAATCCATCTTGAGCAGGCCAAGATCGTTCAACGGCCCCATCGGATATTGGCTGATGACGTCATTGCCTTTCACGTCGCGACAAAGCGGGATGTATTCGGTCAGGTCGCGATCCGCGATGACGACGCCAGCCGCGTGCACACCTGCATTGCGGGAAAGGCCTTCCAGGATTTTCCCGTACTCAAAAAGCTGTTTCGTTTGCGGTTCGGTCGCGATGGCGCGTTTGAGCTCGGAATTTTTCTCTGCCGCCAAATCGAGAGTAATATTCAATTCGTTCGGGATCATCTTCGCGATGCGATCCGCCGCCGCGTAGGGCAAACCCATCACCCGGCCGACATCTCGCACCACGCTCTTCGCTTTTAGTTTTCCAAAGGTGATGATCTGTGCGACGCGGCGTTCGCCATATTTTTGGCGCACGTATTCGAGCACTTCCCCGCGGCGCGCTTCGCAAAAATCGACATCGATATCAGGCGGCGAGATGCGATCGGGATTCAAAAAGCGTTCGAAGATCAACCCGTATTGCAAGGGATCGATGTCGGTGATGCCGAGCACATACGCGACGAGCGAGCCAGCGGCCGATCCGCGTCCTGGTCCTACCGGAATTTTTCTCTCCTTGGCGAAGTGGATAAAATCCCAAACGATCAGGATGTAGCTGACGAAGCCGGTCGTCTCGAGCACGCCAAGCTCATAGTCGAGGCGCTGGGAAAGTTGATTGTCGATCTTAGCGCGATCGCCGTAACGTTCGATCAAGCCTTTCGCGCACAGATCGCGCAAATAATTTTCGCGGCTGACACCGTTCGTCACCGGATATTCCGGATACTTCGACTTGCCCAATTCGATTTTGAGATGGCAGCGCTCACCTATCGCCAATGTGTTCGCGATCGCTTCGGGAAAATCTTTGAACAGCTCCCGCATCTCCTCCGGCGACTTGAAATACAGCTCCGGCTTGTAACGCATCCGGTGTTCGTCCTGCACCATTTTGCCCGTGCCGATACAAAGCATCACGTCATGCGCTTCGTGATCGCTCCGACGGAGGAAGTGAACGTCATTCGCGGCCACGAGTCCGACGCCGAGCTCTTTTGCGATTTTCGGCAGAACGCAATTGCACTGGCGTTGCTCTTCCATGCCGTGGTCGTGCAACTCCATGAAAAAGTTTTCCGCACCGAGAATATCGCGATACTCCGCCGCCGCTTGTTTGGCACTGTCGATCTTGTTCGCTTGGATCGCGGAGTTCACTTCGCTCGCCAGACAACCGCTGAGTCCGATCAGCCCTCCGGAGTGCTGGGCTAGAAGTTCCTTGTCGATGCGCGGCCGGTAATGAAACCCGTCGAGATGCGCCGTTGAGATAAGCTTAACCAAATTATGATATCCGGTTTCGTTTTGCGCCAGCAAAGTGAAGTGATATGCCGCCTCGCGCAGAGAACTCGAT
>JALYUC010000041.1 GCA_030853965.1 Verrucomicrobiota bacterium
CGATGTATCGATAGCAAAGGTGCGTCCAGAATTCCCCCACGCACCCGGCGACGAGGTATGTGTATTCGTGCAGATCCGAAGCCGTTCGAAGCGCACTTGTTTGGGTTGAGTTGCCGAAGCGCTCGATATCGAGTGTCTGCGCCCGCGTAATGTTGCCGAGAACCGCGCGAATATCTCCGCGATCAGCAGCATTCTGTAGGTCGAGCGATTGGAGAATATCAGGCAAAACTTCGATCAAGGTTCGCTCCGCGGAGTTGGTCTGCAGAGGTGCGAACGACTGCCGAAGATCAACAATCGAGCCGGCGGAAATCGAGGGAGATGGAGGGGCGGCTCCGGCGGATAAGCTTTGCGGAGAAAGGGAATCAACTGCATCCGGCATGCTGGGTCCCTGAATTGCCGAAGCCAAGTTGTGCAGTGCATCTAGGCGGACTGAAGGCGGAATCTCCGTGGTATCCGCCAGCGTGTCGGTGGCGCGCGCGATCAAATAGGCAAGGCCGACCGGATCACGCAATCGGCGCGGTAGCAGTCGGATGGAAACGTAAAACGACCGCGAAATGTCGCGCAGAACAGGACCGAGCAACCGTCTCAGCGAACTCATGTGCTATTCGGACGCCGTTCGTCCGACATTCCTGATCTCGATCTTACTCGCCGCAAAATTCCCCAACCCCATCTGCCCCGCCGCGTCGATGTAAAACGCCAGGCGACCGATCGGAGGTAAACTCGAGCGCGCTCGCCATTGTTCCATTCGCCTCAATGCCATGGCATCCAGCGCGACGGCATCTTTGCTCGCATAAAGGGTGGCGTGATGGACCGAGAAATTGGGCTGTGCTTGAGGACCGCCCCCATATTGCGCCACCAGGCCGTCCATCAGATTTAGCACGACCTTATTTCGGACGACTGGGTTGCTGTAAATTTCCGCGATGCTGGCTGCGCCAAAAACCGAACCCTGCGAGAAACGCCGCCAATTGTCGATGTTAGGAATAGTCACGTTGTAAAGACAACCGGCGATTCCATTCGTCTCGCTGTTACTTAGCACAGGCACGTTGATAATTTTCGTCACCTCGTTTGCGATGATGCGCGAAAAATGACTGACGTTGCTCGTATTTTCCGTGTCGGAAAGCAGCGGCATCTTTCCCATGTCACCTTTGTATTCGAGATCGCCCCAAACAAGTTTTCCTAAGAGTGGGGCACTAAAAGCAGCCTTCGCATCGTAACCGGTTTTAGGTGGAATTGCTTTCAACTGAAAGCCTTCTTGCCCTGGGCGGTAACCGGCGTCCTTGATTCCACCAAGCGAACGATCCCAAACGATAATGTCATTGCGCGAATGGCCGGCCGCGACTAGTCCATCGACGATCGTATTTACGACTTCATAATGCGTCGTAAAGAGTTCGCCCCCCGCGGCGGAAATCTTGATGCCAATTTTATCCTTTGGCGCGACGAGCGATCCCCATGCCGTAGCGATGTCGGATTTGCCGGTAACGGCCAGAACCAATTTATCGATCATCGCGTGAACGATCTTCGGATTTGCGCGGTAATCAGTGATCGCGTCGGGATCGTGCGCTGCGAAGACAACCGATGGCGTCGCACGAGGCGGCGGGGCCTGCGCAAAAGCAGAGGCAATGGCGCAAAAGAAAACAACGGCTACGTTTCGAATCAGCAAGACAGTCTCCAATGCAACGCGAGTTTATGAGCGACAGAGTGAATAACAACTGCGCAACTGCCCCTACAGACACGCTTCGACATATTTACGTTCACATTCCCTTCTGTGCGCGCATCTGCCCGTATTGCGCTTTCTATAAAGAGCGGCTTGATCGCTCACAAACCCAGCGATTCTGCGAGGCGATTTTGTGTGAACTCGATCAGCACGCGAAGGCCCGAAAAGTTTCTCCATCGACTATCTATTTCGGCGGCGGCACGCCGACCGCTTTGACGACTTCGCAATTGGAATTCCTGCTGGGCGGATTTCACGAGCGAATCGATTTATCTGAGTTGGAGGAATGGACAACGGAAGCAAATCCCGGCAGCGTGTCCGCACGTAAGGCTGACGTCCTTAAGCAATTCGGAATCAATCGAATCAGCCTCGGCGTACAAAGTTGGGACGAGAACTTGCTGAAAATTCTCGGGCGTGAGCACAACGCAGAACAAGCTGAGAAATCATTCCGTGTTCTGCGCCGCGCCGGATTCTCTAATATCAATGTTGATCTTATGTTCGGGCTTCCTGGCCAAACAGCAGCGCAGTGGGAAGCGACCCTCGAGAAAACGATCGCCCTACGACCCGAACATGTCTCCGCCTACTGCCTGACTTACGAAGAGGATACCGACTTCTTCCTGCGTCAAGCGCGGGGGGAACTTAGTCCCAATCCTGAAACCGACGCGGACTTTTTCGAAATGACAATGTCGATCTTGCAGAAGGAAGGCTACGATCATTACGAAATCTCGAACTACGCGCGTCCAGGTTTTACCTCGCTCCACAATCGCGCCTATTGGGCCGGCGCAGACTATCTCGGCATCGGGCCGAGCGCCTTCTCCACTTTTGGTTATCAGCGCTGGCAGAACCTTCCGGATTATCGGGCATACGCCGAACGCGTTTTGTCGAACCAATCCGCGATTGGATCGACGGAAAACTTGACGCGCGAAATGAAACGCGCAGAAACGATTGCCCTTTCATTGCGCACACGCGACGGAGTTTCAGCGGCTTTGCTCGAACCGTTTCTAAATGAAACCCGCGAGTTCACCGCACTCGGTTTACTTCGACAATCCGACGGCAACTTCGTGCTAACGCAGGCGGGAAAATCTCTCGCTGATTCGGTCGCGGAAGCGTTCGTTTGATTGCGACCTCATTCCACCGCGCCGTAGCGCCTCTGTCGCCGCCCGAACTCTTCTACTGCCGCAAGGAGATCTGCCTTGGTAAATTCGGGCCATAGTTTCGGCGTCACGTACATTTCAGTGTAGGAAAGCTGCCAGAGGAGGAAGTTAGACAGGCGCATCTCGCCCGAAGTGCGGATGAGCAGATCGGGATCGGGATAATAACGCGTGTAAAGATGTTTATTGAACATCTCGACGTCGATCATCGCCTTGTCGATGTGCCCGAGCTCGACCGCTCGAAGCAAACTTTTGATCCCGTCGATAATCTCGAGCCGGCCGCCGTAACTGAGCGCCAGAATCAAAGTGAGTCCGTTGTTGCCCGCGGTTTGCTCGATCGTTTTATGAAGTTGTTGCTGACAGCTCTCCGGAAGATCAGTCAGTCGCCCGATCGCCTGGAGCCGGACATTTTTCTCCAGCATTTCCGGCGTCTTTTCCTTAAGGAACTTTTCGAGCAAGCGCATGAGGGCGAACACTTCGGTTTTTGGACGTCGCCAATTTTCCGCGGAAAAGGCGTAGAGAGTTAGATATTCCACCTTCAATTCGCCGCACCCTTCGACGCATTCGCGAACCGCTTTGGCCCCTTCCTCGTGGCCTTTGATCCGTGGCAGGCCACGCGCTTTAGCCCAGCGACCATTGCCATCCATAATGATGGCGATGTGGCGCGGAGCAGTTTTGCTGGAAGGCATTCCAGAATCCTTACACGAGAATTGTCTGACCTCGCGCGGGGCCGACGCTAAGGATCGACAATCGTGCGCCGGTCAACTCGGAAATCTTTCGCACGTAATTTCGTGCTGCCAGAGGCAGTTGTGACAGTGTTTTTGCTGAATGTGTAGATTGATTCCAACCTGGAAGATCTTCATAGATTGGTTCGCAATTATCCAGCTGAACGGCGTCGCAAGGCGGAACATCCAACCGCTTTCCGTTTAGTCGATATCCGACGCACACCCGAATTGGATTCACCTGATCAAGTCCGTCCAGGTTTGTGATCGCCAGTTCATCGATGCCGTTAATCATCGCGGCGTAGTGCGTGGCGACCGCGTCAAACCATCCGCAACGCCGCGCACGACCAGTTGTCGCGCCAAACTCGCGCCCGAGTTTGTGCAGTCTGTCTGCTAGCTGTCGATCTTCCGTGGGCAGAGCCCCCTCACCGACGCGCGTCGTATATGCTTTCATCACACCCATCACGCGGTCCATGCGATGCGGTGGAACTCCCGTCCCGGTGCACGCGCCCCCTGCGGTCGTGTTGGACGAAGTCACGTAGGGATATGTCCCGTGATCGATATCGAGAAATGTGCCTTGTGCACCTTCAAACAAGATTTCTTTGCCGCGCTCCAGGGCGCGATGAAGATAGACAACCGTGTTTTGAACAAACGGCCGCAATTTCTTTCCAGCCGCAAGATAGGCATCGTTGACCTCGCGGTAGTTTATCGGTTTGGCCCCGAGCGCTTGCAGGATGCTGTTGTTTTCTCGAATTTTGGCCTGCAATTTTTTCGAAAACAAAACCGGTTGCATCAGGTCGGAGACGCGAAGGCCGGTGCGCGCGGCCTTGTCACCGTAGGCGGGGCCGATCCCACGTTTTGTTGTTCCGATCTTGGCGCGGCCTTTACGAAGTTCGCGCTGTTCATCGAGCGACCGGTGGTAGGGCAAGACCAGATGTGCGCAATCGCTCAATAGTAGATTCTTGCCGATAGCAATGCCGAGCTTTCGCAGGCCTTCGATTTCGGCCACCAGCGCCAACGGATCGACAACGACACCGTTGCCGATCACGCAAACTTTTCCGCGGCGTAAAATGCCGGATGGAATTAAATGCAAAATGTACTTTGCGCCCCGATGGATAACGGTGTGGCCGGCATTGTTGCCGCCCTGACTGCGCACGACAATGTCGACCTTGGCGGTCAGGACATCGATAATTTTGCCCTTCCCTTCATCGCCCCATTGCGCGCCGATCAGGATTGTGTTGGCCATAAAAAAGGCAAAAAATTTTCCCGATGCATCCGGCAAGACGCAATCGGGACTTGCCGACGAACGATAGAAAGAGTGCGAGGCGCTGCAAGAGTTTTCGCGCGCTGTTTTCTTTCAAGATCGACGATGCGCTGTGCAGCCGACCCACAAGCAAAACGCGTAAATAAGCATTGCCATCCGGCTGCACGCCCGCATAGCCTTTGCTCCATGCGCACAATTCTACTGATTATTCTCATCCTTCTGTTGATTGGAGCGTTCCCGGCATGGCCCTATAGTTCAAGCTGGGGCTACTATCCGAGCGGCGGAATTGGTTTGGTGCTTCTGATCGTGCTGATTCTTGCGCTGACGGGCCGGCTCTAGCAGAACTGCCACCACCGACGGCGGCACTTACCCAAGGGCCGATGGAATCAATCGCGCTGAGAAGCGACTGCCTTTTTCAAGGCGGCGGCCGATTCACTTGAGCCGCCTCCCGAACGCGCGTGCGAAAAATTGCGCGCTTTATCGAAATTAATCCTGGCGTCGCGCACGAACGTGTTCATCGCGATGCGGTATGTCGCGGCGCTCGTTTGGAGATGTCGATGCGAGACGATGAATTGGCTTGGATCGTAGTAATTGCTGGAATCACGCGCGAACGCGGCGCGGCTCATTCCTATCTCGAGGTTCTTGCGGATCTCCAAGTGCAAGTGCGCATCGTAGAGCCCATGCGCCGTGCCCATCGTCGCAATTTTCTGGCCGCGGGAAACAGCCTGGCCGCGATGCACTAGCATGTTGTTTAAATGACCATAAAGCGCATCGATGTTTTTGATTGTGCCGCCCTCACGATAACTGTGACGCACGATGATCACATTTCCCCAGCCCATGTGACAGTCGCGTGCGAAAACCACCACGCCATCGCCAATGCTGTAAATCGGGTCGCCGAGGTCGCTGTCCCCGCCGCGGATTCCATCCCAATCTTCGCCGAGATGACCACGTGAACGAAAGCCGCGCGCCTTGTAATATCCCTGCGCATCCGGTTTGCCGATGGCGAAATCAAAACCGTCCGCCAACCTGGTGAAGGCGGTGTCGCCGCGAAAAATGACAGGCTGCGTTGCGGTCTCAGGCTCCGCCGTTCGCTTGCTGGCAGGACGTGATGCAACGCTTTGGAGTTTGTTGGGCGGTTGGCTGAGCGTTTGGGCAGTGTTGACTTGTTCAGTGCGAGTTTCCTTTTTCGATGTCGACGAAACAAGCGGCTGAGGCTTTTTTGTTTGCGCAACATTCACCGGAGCTGGCAATGGCTCCTTCGGACGAACTTCGACGACCGGCTGCGCGTTCGCAGTTTTCGCGGGCGATGATTTCAGAGGTTGAACGATCGCTGTTGATGAAGGTCCTGGGACCGGTTTTTCCGGCGTGGTGACAACAAGCGGACCCGGCTTTGGTTCTTTCGCGGAAGCGGGCAGTTTCACTGTTTGCGTTGCCGCGAAATCCTTCTTAGGCCACAATAATTTGTTCGTGCGGCTTGCCGCTGTCTTGGCGTCCACTACTGCGCTCGGTTCCGGTTTCCGCGGTTGCACGGCCGCTGGTTGAACCGATGCCGCTTCCTTTTCTGGAGGCTGGGCCGTTGCCAATTGCGCGACCGCAGGCTCGGTGGCAGCGCTCGATTTTTTCACCGGTTGAGCAGTCACGGTCTGCGCCTTCACTATTTGCACTGTAGGTGATTGCTGCTTTGCGACTGGCTCTTTTACAGGCTGTGCCTTCGGAAAGCTTTCCCTGGCTAGTTGCAAGCTCGTCGATGTCTCATGCGCGACCGGCTCGGCCTTCTTGACGGGCTCCGCTTTCTTAATCGCTTCGATTTTCTTCGGGTGCTGAGCGCCGGTGTCGCGAGCGATCATGACCTCTTGTGCATAACTTTTTCCAAACAGTGCGATGCAAC
>JALYUC010000051.1 GCA_030853965.1 Verrucomicrobiota bacterium
GTTACGATCTCATCGATCGAATGTTCGAATGCGTGCGCGTCGCGTTTCTTTGCGGCAAAGGCGCAGAACTGACAGGAGAGAACGCAAACGTTTGAATAGTTGATGTAGCGATTCAGAATGTAGGTGGCGAAGTTGCCGTTCTTCTGCTCGCGCACGGCGCTGGCGAGAATGCCAAGGGCGTTCAGATCGTTGCAGCGGTACAAACCAAGGGCGTCGGTCTCCGAGATGCGCTGCCGGGCCTCAATCTTCTCTCCGATCGGCCTTAGTTCTTTTGGGATCAGTAAATGGTTCATTCGCGCCCAGGCGCCCCACATGTCGATCTTAGAATGCACGGGCTGGTTAGGGCTTGCAACAAAAAGGAAACCGTTACGTCCAAGAACCAGTTGAAGCGCGTTGCTCCAAGATTGAAGGTTCGCCACCGGTCACACGACCCCTCATAATGTCCCGTCACGATCCAAAACCCGCGGGGCAAGAGGCGGATGCGGAAGATGTCAGGTTGATGCGTTTGGTGAGCCGCGGCGATACGGCGGCTTTCGAAGAATTGATGGAGCGCCATCAGTCGCTAGTGATCGGCACAGTAGCGCGAATGCTGGGGAGTAACTCCGAGGTCGAGGACATCGCGCAGCAAGTTTTTGTGCGGGTTTGGAAAAGCGCCAGCAGGTATGTGCCACGCGCAAAATTTACAACCTGGCTGCTCAAGATTACGCGCAATTTGGTGTTCAATGAGCTGCGCCGCTCAAAGCGCCACGCGCATGTTCCTATCCAAAGCGAACCGAATGCCCAAGAAATCCCGCTCAAGGATGAAACCGTTCAGGCTCCTGACGCGTCGCTTTTGGAAACGGAGCTTCAGCAGGCGATTGAGAAGGCGGTCACGGAATTGCCGGAAAGCCAGCGCATGGCGGTCATTCTGCGAAGATACCACGACCTCAGTTACGAGCAGATCGCGGACGTTCTCGATTTGTCTGTGCCGGCGGTCAAGAGCCTTCTCTTTCGCGCCCGGACGGAATTGCGCGTCCGTCTGGGCAATTACCTCAAAGGTTAAGTAAAGCAAAAGAGGGCGGACGTCTTGCGAGCATCCGCCCCCTCTCAACCCCACATCTGCGAATTTCTAAAAATCTCTATCTTTCGCTGAACTCTTGAACCTGACTTCGGTCGCCGTTTCGGGCGCCGGCGGTATGCCGGGCTTTGGATAATCGGCCGCGAGCTGGCGCTGGGCGGTGGGAACCAAACGCACGGCGCCTTTGGCGTTATTACGCCAACCATTCGGATCGGCATATTCTTCGCCGGAATGATGCAAGCCTGAAACTTGATCTTCCAAGCCGGTGCCGTAACGCTGATCGATAATCGTGGGTGTGACAAAGACGAGCAGGTTACGTTTTGTGCGCGCGTTCAGTTTTTCCTGGAAGAGATAACCGAGGATGGGAATGTCGCCCAAAATCGGCACCTTACTGTGCGCTTTGGTTTGTTCATCTTGAAGCAATCCGCCGATTGCCAGGGTGTCGCCGCTTTTGATCAGGACGTTCGAATCAAGCACACGAGTATCAATAATCGGACTCCGGACCGTTGCGCCGGCAAAGTTGAATTCGGAATCGCCGACTTTATTGCTGATCTCTGGTTTCACACTCAGGGTGATGAAGCTGTCTTTGTTCACGGAAGGCCGGACTAGGAGTGTGTTGCCGAACTTCTTATCTAAAAATCCGCCGAACACAGCAGTTGCCGTCTGTTCGTTGAAATTGAGTTGCGGCACGGGCTGGTTGCGGCTGATCTCGATCTTGGCCTGCTGATTGTCGGCGGTGACAATACGTGGATTAGCCAGAAACTCGGCGTCATTGTCCTCGTTCAACAGCCGCAATGTCGCCGACATTTGCGGCACAGAGAGAATAGCGAACTGTCCGCCAAGGGCCTTGAGGGCATTGCTGGGATCGCGGAAAAAATCGCGTCCGAGCAGTGTTCCCTTAGCAGGATCGAAGCTGAATGTAGGTGCCGCTCCAGGAACTGTTGTCGTAGTTCCGTCGGCGTTTACCGTCGTTGTTGGCGGTCCGGCCGGGTTGCTACCTGCAAAGCGAAATGTTTGCGCGTTAGTTGAGCTGCCAACTACGCCTGCCCAGTTGATGCCGAACGATTGTTTTGGATTCGCCGTGACCTCAACCAACCGCGCTTCGATCATCACCTGCTTCGTCGGTTTGTCGATTTGGACGAGAAGATTGCGGATATTGTCCATGTTGCTGCGGGTCTCACGAAAGAAAATGGTGTTGGTTCGCTCATCCACCTGGGGTGGATCCTTGCTCGCCAGTTGCGATGCGATCAGAGGTGCGGTGTCCTTCGCGCGCGAATAACTGAATTGATAACTGTCGCTCTCGGTCGGCTCAGCCGTCTTTTCCGCCGGTGTCTTGATGTAATAAACGTTCTCCAGCTTATCCATCGAAAGCGCTTTGGCTTTCACTATGATCGCGATGGCTTGAAGGGCGGTTACATCTTCCAAACGCATCGTTACGGTGCCTGTGACCGCTTCGCTCACTACCATGTTGATTTTGGCCTGGCGCGCCAGCAGCCGCAAAACTTGACCCACGTCGTCCCCTTGAAATTCGCGAACACCTACTCCACCGCTCTCAATGGCATTCTCCTGGTCGGCCGTCATGGTTGTGGTCGTGGTGGTTTTAGTTACAGGGGACGCAGCTGCCGCGGGCGCTTGGACGACTAACATCGGTGAAGTGTCCGCTGCTTTTGCCGAAACCGGTGCGGATGGAAGGGCGGGAGCCGGACTGGTAATTGGCGCAGAGGAGCTCGTCTGCGCTTGAGAAATTGACAACGCACCAAGCAACGCCCCCGCTGCGCAGCTCAGTGTTTTAAACGAGGTAGCCATATGGTGATCGAGAGCAGATAGTGCGGCCCTGTCTAAAGCAGGAAGCAGACCACCGTACTTCCGAGTTTCTCGCCCGCCGAAGCCCGGATTTATTAGGCCCGAGCGAGAGACGCAATTGGATCTCTTAGAGAAGCGAAGCGCGTGCCGCGTCGATAAAGGCTTGGAGCCGAGCGCAATCTTTTCGGCCAGGAGAGGATTCCACGCCACTAGCTACATCAACCGCGAACGGCCGCACCTGCCGGACCGCCGCAGCGACATTGTCCGGTGTTAAACCTCCCGCCAAAACGACGTTTAATTCGCGGTGAGCATCTACAAATTGCCGGGCGAACACCCACGAAAATGCTTCACCACTTCCGCCGAAGTCTTGCCCTGAGTCGAGCATGATTGTACGCGTAAAGAAAGAGGGAATCTCGCGCAGTGAATTTTCGTCCCTGACCGGAAGCGCTTTGACGAATACGATCCCCCGCTTCGCGATTGTTCGGCAAAAATCCGGAGATTCTTCGCCATGCAGTTGCAACGCGTTGATAAACGACAACTGCGCCAGTTCGACAGCTTGTCTCTCGGTCGGATTCACCAACACCGCTACTTTCACGACATCCCGGGGTAACTCCGCCATCCAATCTTTGGCAGATGATATGTCGATGTAACGTTTGCTTCCGGGAAAAAAGTTGAAGCCGAGCGCGTCCGCTCCGAAATCTATCGCGGCGAGTGCATCCTCCGCGTTTGTGATCCCGCAAATCTTAATTCGGAACTGGCCGCGCGTCTCGGTTTCGTTGCCGAACATGCCTTTCGGGCCCGATCATCTTTCCTCTCGCTCAATCACCCGACCTTCCACGCGCTTGGTCTGCGTGTGATGCGTGAGCACATGAACTCGTCCATCGCTGCCGCGAAAAAACGCACTTAACAGCCAACTAATGATGCTGATAATAATTGCGCCCCAAAAGGCACTTCCAAAACCGTCCACATGGAAACCGCTCACGATGCTCGGCACCAAGAGCAACATGAGCCCGTTCAAGACAAGGATAAAAAAGCCTAATGTGAGCAGAATCAGGGGCGCACTTAGGATCAGCAGCACCGGACGCACAAAGGCATTAAAAATCCCTAACAAGAGCGCGGCACCGATCAACGAAGCAATGGTGTCGTAGCGGATGCCGTGGAGGATCGACGACGCGACCATTACCGCAACCGTGGTTACGCCCCACCGAAAAACAAAATGCCGCATGCGCACAAAGGTAAATGAGGTTTCAAATCGCGCCAGACAAAGCTGAAAATCCACTTGCCAACCGCTCCTCCCGCGGTAAGCGATAAGCCCCAAAAAGGGATCGGACTGTGCCAAAAAAATCTAAATTTCTCCAAAGCGGAGACACTTCTTCAGAATTGAAGGCTGGAAAGGCGGTATCACGCCGTAGATCGACAGGCAGCAAAAAGACGAAGACTGGCAGCAAGCCGAAAGCGATGGCACGAAGAGCAAAAACAGCCATACGCCGAAAAACCTCCGGTGTTTCCTCGCCTACGGATGAAGAAATCCGAATCCGCGCTTATTTTATTGCTGAGCGTCGCAACAGGCTCGCCCTTCCTGGTGACTCAAGCTCTGACTGGCTC
>JALYUC010000072.1 GCA_030853965.1 Verrucomicrobiota bacterium
CGATTGCTTCGTGCCCGAACCGAAGCAATTGTCGATCTTGTCGTTTGCGGCGCACGCCACGCGCGGTTTGATCCGCGATCAAACGACTCGGCGCAAAACGATGTTCGCCCTAATCGTCGTTGCACTCATACTTTTATTTGCAGGATCGACAATTTTGCAATCAAGGATCAATCCGCACGAGCATCCGGGCTGGTTCATTGTGTTCTGGGCGGTGTGCGGCTGGCTGACATTGACCGCGATATTGCTGGCGGTTTTCGATTTGCTTTTCGTGCGAATGGCGGCGCGCAAAGCAGAACGGATATCGCGCGAAAAATTTTTGCAAACCGGAGCTCCGGACTCGCCGAGATCGCGTGAATAATCGCAGTGATGCCGCAGAACGGTCGCTCATTGGCGGCGGGTCGCGCGAAGGTTGGAAAACGCGCGAACAAATGGAAGCGACTGAGCAAGCGATACTCGCATCATTTGCGCAGAAGTCGGGTGATTCGCGCGGACGAAAATATTCTGAAGCAAGTCACGCTTATCGCACTGAATTCCAGCGTGATCGCGCGCGCATCATTCACTCGCGCGCGTTCCGCCGTTTGGAATCCAAAACGCAGGTTTTTCTCAATGGTACGGGCGACCATTTGCGGACCCGCCTGACGCATTCGATTGAAGTTGCATCAATCAGCCGCACAATCGCGCGAGCGTTATCGTTGAATGAAGATCTTGCGGAAGCGATCGCGCTCGGACACGATCTTGGGCATTCGCCGTTTGGTCATTCCGGAGAGGAAATGCTGGCCGAATGCATGCGCGACCATGGTGGCTTTAATCACAATCGGCAGAGCCTGCGCGTGGTGGAATTGCTCGAAAACGCGTATCCGAACTTTCCGGGGCTTAATCTTACGTTTGAGGTGCGGGAAGGTTTGCAGAAGCATCAAGCGTTTTACGACCCGCCAATGCCGGGCGAAGAAAGTTATCGTTGTCCTTCACTGGAGGCGCAGATCGCTAATCTCGCGGATGAGATTACATACTACAGTCACGATCTTGACGACGCGGTCGATTTTGAAATTCTAAGCGCGTCGCAATTGCAAGAAAACGCGGTCTGGCAGCGGGGGAATAGCGCGGTCGTCGCGCGCTATCCCGCTGCGCGCGAGCCGGAGCTGCACAAGCTGATTATCCGCGAGATCATCGACGTGCAGGTTCAGAACGTCGTGACAAGCAGCGCACGATCGATTGTCGATGTTGGCGTGCGGAGCGCGGACGACGTGCGCAAAGAGCCGACACCGCTGATTTGCTACAGCGACGACTTGTTGAAATCGAATCGGGCGCTGCGACAGTTTTTGTATGAGAATGTCTATTATCATCCGCGGGTAGCAGAAGTGAATCAGCGCGCGTGCGAAATGTTGCGTTGCGTTTTCGAAGTGTACGTTCTCGATCCAGAACGATTAGGCGAGGCGGCGACCAAGCGAATTGAAGCGGAAGGATTACACCGCACGGTATGCGATTACATCGCGGGCATGACGGACCCGTACCTAATCGAGGAATATGCGCGAATCGCCGGCAAGAGCGACGCGGCCGATAAATTGAGAGATGCCTCGCCGCGCTCGGGATGACACGCGGTCAAACTACCGGGCTGCCAGGTTCTTCACGCAAATATCGAATCACAAGTCGAAGCCGCTGGTTGACCGAAAGTTCTTCGAGCACATGCTGACGGCGCATCGGGTCGTTGATAAAAGTCGACGCGACGAGATCGGCAAGCATTTCCGGGTCGCCCAGATCCGACAGGTAGCGATCTACTTTCGCGGGGAGTTGTCTCCCGTTTCCTTTCAGATGCGAATACAGCTCGAGAACTTTGGCGGCGAGTGCCTCAGTTTCCACTGATGAGACCGATTCGGATTCGAGCGGATTGATTGTCGCAATCGGGAAGGGCGAGTCCTGTTCGAAAGCGGTGAATTCAACTCGTTCCAATCCTTGCAGAATGAGATTGGAAGTGCCATCGCCACGGCCGACGCACGCGCGGATGAGACCGACGCCGGCAATGTGAAAAAAATCCTCAGGTGATTCCCATTGGCCGCGTTGCGGTTTGATCAGCGCCACCGAAAGCATCCGGTGGTGATTAAGAGCGTGTTCGAGCATCTGACAGTAGCGCGGTTCGAAAATGTAAAGGGGAAGCAGGGCATGGGGAAAGAGCAAGGCGCCGGGCAACGGCATGACTGGGATTTCGCGCGGTAACTCCATGCGGTATTACAAAGAGCAGAAAACGCTCAAGGCTCAACCCGCCTTCACAAAGCTACGGCATGGCGGCCATTCAACGTCCAACGACGAATTTGAGAGAGCGTTGGCTGCGCGGAGATGTTTGCGCGACCCAGATGCGCGTAATTTAAGACGGAGCCGTGTCGAATGAGTTCGCGCCGGGATTGACGGCCAAGTTTTCCGATGCCCATCACGCTCAACGCAAGATCGACATCTAGATTTGTGATGAACTCGAGCAACCGCGCCAATTGAGTTTGCGTGTCGGTGCGGGTCGCCACCTTAAAAACGTCCGCGTCGCATAGTTTCGCTGCGCGCGCCTTTGTGCACAAGCTACGGACAGTTGGAGTGGAGTTGAAATCATGGAATGAAATGATGCGGCGAATATTTTTCTCATGCGCGGTTTCGAGCACGGAGCGAAGCCCCTTGGCTGAGCGCAATTCAACATCGACGTATTGGGCGCGGGGCAAGAACCGGAAAAGCAACTCGCGGCGGCGTTGCATTGGCAAATTATTTGCGCCGCCTTCCGCCGGATGACGCGCTGTAATGATAAGCGGGATGCGCAACATCGATATCTTGCTGTCGAGCTCGTCCACTACTTTGACGAGATGATCGAGCCGAAGTTCCAACAAGTCCGGTGGAGCTCGCATTCGTGTCGCAAATCGTAGTTCTGCAGCCGTGGTAAGCACACCAACAAGGCGGCAATCTTGTTGCCTTGCTTTGACCGATTTGTGAGCTGCCATATCTTATCCGTTCCGGAGCCGTGAATAGACACCCCGACCCCAGTAATGTTTTTTTAGCATGCTCGCACGAAGACAGGAATTAAACACACAGATCCAGCAACTGCTCGACGCGTTTCTGCTCGCGTTTTCACTTTATTTGGCCCACACGCTGCGCACTCACAGCACGACGTGGTTCAATCTGACAAAAACGATCGATCCCTTTGGAAATTATTGGTGGCTAGTGATCGTGGTGATGCTGTTCGGGCCGATTCTTCTCGATCTGCAAGGCTTCTACGAGTCGCCGATCGATAAGACGAAGTGGAAGTCGTTCGTCGAGATTATCCGGGCGATGATTTACCTGAGCATCATCGTGAGTGCCTGCGTGATTTTTCTGCGTCTATCGCTGGTTAGTCGCTCGGTGCCGCTGCTCTTCATCGGGATTGGAACGGGAATACTGCTGGCGAAAGAGCGAGTGATTGTTCAACGCATCAGGCGAAGAGCGATGCGCGGCGAGCTCCGCGAGCCAGTGTTGCTTGCCGGGGTGCCGGAAGATATCGCCGCGTTGGAGCAGTCTTTCACGCCAGAGCAAAGATTGCTTATAGAGGTGGTGGCGAGGATCGA
The DNA here is from genome assembly GCA_030853965.1 of Verrucomicrobiota bacterium. Classification (GTDB taxonomy): domain Bacteria; phylum Verrucomicrobiota; class Verrucomicrobiia; order Chthoniobacterales; family UBA10450; genus JALYUC01. The sequence goes on from JALYUC010000072.1 coordinate 3,573, forward strand.
CATCGAAAAGCAGCCGCTTTCGGATTTGGTTGAGGCGATGCATCGACATTCAGTTGCGCGGGTTATTTTCGCCGCGAGTCATAGCCAGCTTAATCGGGTGGAAGAAGCAATCGGCGCGTGCGAAGCGGAAGGCGTGCCGGCGTGGCTAGTGGCGGATTTTATTCGAACCTCAATCGCAAAACCGGATTTCGATGCATTCGCCGGACGACCAATGCTGGTGTTTCGGACAACGCCGGAGGTTTCGTGGACGTTGTTTATTAAGGGGGTAATCGACCGGGTAGGCGCTTTTCTTGCACTTGTAATACTGGCCTTACCAATGGCGATCGTTGCATTGATAATCCGGATTACATCGCGCGGTCCGGTGATCTTTCGGCAGCGGCGTGCCGGCAAACACGGCAAGCCATTTGTGATGTACAAATTCCGATCCATGTCTGACGACGCAGAGATGCGCCGCGCCGAACTAGAACCGTTTAATCAGATGCATGGGCCTGTGTTCAAAGTGGAAGACGATCCGCGCATTACGCCATTGGGCCACTGGCTTCGGCGCACAAGTTTCGACGAGGTGCCGCAACTCGTGAACGTTTTGATGGGCAATATGAGTTTGGTCGGCCCGCGTCCGTTGCCCCTTTACGAAGTCGAAAAGTTTGAAAATACGGCGCAGCGGCGGCGGCTGAGCGTGAAGCCAGGGTTAACCTGTCTCTGGCAAATTAGCGGGCGCAATCAGGTGCGCGATTTTCGGGATTGGGTGAAACTCGACCTCGATTACATCGATCGTTGGTCGCTGGCGCTCGATTTCAAAATCTTGCTGCGGACAGTGCCGGCGGTAATTATGGGGTTAGGCGCGAAATAGCGGCGTACTCTCTATATATAATGAATGTGCGCTCGATTGGTCGAAAAAGATCTACAATTCGCTTCACTAGCCTGGCGCGGGGGGGCGGGGGAGCATTCGCTGGAGGTATTTTGCCAGTACATCAAATTCGAGATTCACGAGGTCGTCGTTCTGTACGGTGGACAGATTGGTGGACCGTCTGGTGTGGGGTATGACAAAGACGGCGAAACTTTTTGGCAGAATTTCCGCCACCGTAAAGCTGATGCCATTAATGGCGATTGAGCCTTTGCTGGCCGCGTAGTGCGCGAACTCGGCGGGCAATTCAATCTCGAGCCGATGATCCGCACTGGCACGATCCAAAGAAATGATGCGAGCGGCGCAGTCGATATGCCCCTGGACAAAGTGTCCGCCGATCCGTCCATCGGCTAAGAGCGGACGTTCTAAATTAACCAGGGAATCGCGCCGTAAACTTTTTAGATTTGTGCGGTCGAGAGTTTCGGTGAGGAGATCGAAGGTGATCTGCTCGGCGCGCCGGGCCGTGACGGTCAAGCAGCAACCGTTTACAGCAAGGCTATCGCCAGTGCGAATGTTTTCCGCGACTTGCGGAGCGGCGATTTGCAGTTGCGTGCCGCGCTCAGTGGCGCGAATCCAAAGCACGTTACCAATTTCCTCGATCAGACCGGTAAACATGGCAAGACCACGCTGCAATGAATCTTTGTGCGCGACAATCGCAAACAAACAGAAACAAAGATATTCGGCACTTCGCGAGAATTCCTCCGATGCAAATCGGGTTCGGGCTTTGCTATCTTCGCCTTCCAAATTGGCTAATTTTTCCACATCGCGGTTTTATTGAAGGGTCGTGCTGCAGGCAAAAAATGCTCACGATCGCAATCCGGGCGATCGGCAATAAACAGTCTGGAATTTCTCGGTGGCAAGCGGTTTCGCCTTCCGGCGCGGGGGTGATTTTTCCCGAATATTTTTCTAGGCAGCCGTTGGGAAATCCGATAAAACTGCGC
>JALYUC010000044.1 GCA_030853965.1 Verrucomicrobiota bacterium
CCGGAGGCGCGACTCTATTTTTACGATGCGATGGGAGCGCAATTTGAAGCGACGGATTACGCAGCGACTGGTTCGGGCTCGCCCGCCGTGCGCGGAATTCTTTACTACGAAAACAGCTGGGGCGAGAAACCGCTGCAAAAGTTGAGTGAAGATCAAGCGGTGACGACCGCCTTGCGCGCGCTCGATACCGCGGCGGAATCCGACACTGCGACGGGCGGTGTAGATCGCGACGCTAAGATTTTCCCGGTAATTAAAATAGTTTCGCATGATGGCATAACGACCTTGCCGGAGGAGAAGATCGCGGCCGTGTTCAAGAAATCGGTCGCATGATCGAAGAGCCGTATCGCTGGGTCGAGGCAATCGCGAATCGTCGCGAATACATCGAGACACAATTGGCTGCCGGCAGCCCGATAGCGGCGGTTGGTTATAGTGAGGGAATTCTGTTTTTAACTCTGGGCCGCAACCGGCAAAAGATTTTCGAGATTTACGATCGCATCGCCATGGGTGCGATTGGTCATCCGGGCGACATCGAGCGATTGCGCATGGCGGCGATTGAATTGGCGAGCACGGAGGGATTCACACGTTCGGCAGCGGACGTTTCGTTACGCCGTCTCGCGCACTACTCTTTGAGCCCGGTGATGAAAGCTGCTTTCGAACAGGTCTACGGCGCGCCGTATCTGGCTCGGCTAATTTTTGCCGAAGTCGGCTCGACGCCAGAGGAAGACTTGTTTCTGCGCGTCGACTACGACGGGGCGATCGCAACCAACGGCGCGGCAGTTTCGCAAGCGCGACAACATTTTGCGGTGCTCAGCGCCACCGGACGATCGACGGAGTCGATGGAATCATTTCTGAAAACCGAATATCGACCGGACACGGATTTCAAAGGCGCAGTTACCACCGCGGTGGATGCCTGGAGCGCAGGACATCTCGCGTTTGGGGAAGACGGGGCAAAGGAATTGCCGGCACGCGACGCCATCACCAAACATCGACAAGAACAGCTGGCCACTGCCGGAATTGAAGCGGCCATCCTCGAGCGCGCAGGGAAAACAGCGATTCGTTATCGGGCATTGTCCGATGAAGAAGTGCGTTCGGCGATTCAATCGTGAGCGAGGAAACAATGTTGCCGCCGGAGGGAGGAAGACCGCGGCGGGGTATGCGAAATCTAGTCGCCTGGCTCGGACTGCTGCTCATGATTGGGTCGTTCGCGTGGATTCAGTGGACATCGGAATCGGAAGTGCCGGTCTCATCGACGCGAGAAAGCGCGCCAGGTCAGCCCTTTGCGGTCGTAGTCCTCGATCCAGGACACGGCGGCCAGGATTCCGGCGCAATGTGCGGCGCTGTGATGGAGAAGGACATAACGCTCGACGTCGCACAACGGATCGAGCGAACTTTGCAGGCGCGCGGCCTGGCCACGGTGCTAACGCGAGTGGGTGACAGTTACGTTTCCCTGGCGGGACGCGCTGCTCTCACGAACCGGATGCACAGTTGCGTTTTCGTCAGTATTCATTTCAACGAAGGCAACAAGGCGATTTCAAGCGGGGTGGAAACCTATTATGCCGACCATCAAATCACCTCCGGCACACCGATCGTTTCGTGGTTGCCATTCTTGCAGCGAGCATCTTCTCAATCACCGAACTTCGAGAGTCAAAGTCTCGCCGGATTCGTTCAAGAGGCGCTGGTGGCGCGGACGCAAGCGGTCAACCGTGGCACGAAAGCCGAGCAATTTTTCGTAATCGCCAATGTGCAGCATCCGGCAGTGTTGGTCGAAGGAGGTTTTCTTTCAAACCAGGACGACATCTCCAAACTCGCGAGCGGTGATTACCGCGACCAAATCGCTGCGGCAATCAGCGACGGGATTGTCCGATATCGGGAGGTGTTGAAACAGCGACAGGCGACGCTTGCGGTGACCACGCCGAAAGGAACCGAATAAGCAACAAGTGATGGCGTCAAATTAACAAGATCGACATGCGAACTATAATCGCTGTTCTTATTTTGTTTGCCTCGCTGGTAACTGGCCGGGCGGATGACAAAATTGCGAGCGTGCAGCAGGCGTTGAAGGATCAAGGCTTTTACTACGGGGAGATCACAGGCGAGAAAAATGCAGACACCACTGCCGCCATTCGCCGTTATCAAATCCGCAACGGGTTGCAAATTAACGGTGAACTAAACGACGAAACGGCGCGGTCAATCCGGGCTGGTGCATCTTCACCCGCGGCGTCTCCGCCGCTTATCGCGCGCGCGCCATCGCCTGCTCCGAATAGCTCGGAATTGCGCGATGAGACCGCGCCGGAGACCGATGCTTC
>JALYUC010000099.1 GCA_030853965.1 Verrucomicrobiota bacterium
GAATTCCGGCCGCCCCCAATGCGCCGTCCGACATTTTTGCCGCGACCATCGCTACCATTCAGTCAAATTCGTTTGTTCGCCGTGTCACCTGGATTTTTGATTGCGTGTTTATCATGGTCCTGGCCGCGATCAGCGGCATCATCCGAAGATTCTCGCGCCTCGATTTGATACTTGCAGCGATTGCGCTTACCGCCGCCTACCTTTTGATTGCTCTTGGAATCCTCTCGCGTTGGTCTATCTGGCTGCCCGGTGTTCTTCCGTTGGGCGCGGTCTGGTTGATCGCACTGTTTTGCTTGTTTGCGCCGCGAAGCAAAAATGATCCCGATCTACCAGCGGTCGCGCCTCCGCCGCTCGCTTAGAATTGTCCTGTCGAGCGAAGTCGAGACATCTCTCATCCTTCAATGAACAGTAAGAGATTCCTCGACTCCGCTCGGAATGACAAAATGGAAGAGCGAATCGAGCGACTGCATTCGCATGGAATTGTCGATCTTCATTTCGACATGCTGATGGACTTGTACGAGAAACGCGGCCGCGCTAATGTCCTCACGAGCGATTATTTGTCTGAACTCGAAACCGGCAACATCGGCGTGGTGGGCACGGCGATCTATATCGAGGACCGCTACATGCCGGAAATGGCTTTGCGCGTCGGTTTGGATCAGATCGCGCGGCTTTATGTGGAGGTGGAACAATGTGAACGCTTCGCTGTCTGCAAGAGTTACTCAGAAATTCTGGAGGCGCGAAAACGCGGGAAGATCGCATTGCTCATCACGATGGAGGCCGTCGAACCGATTGGCCGCGACCTGGATTTGCTGCGTGTCTTCTATGAATTGGGAGTCCGCGTGATCGGCCTCACGCATGCCCGCCGGAACGCCGCCGGTAACGGAGGCGTGTTTGCGGCCAGCGGCTCTTCACCCGATGGATTGACGGCGTTCGGACGCGATCTGGTGCGGGAATGCGAAAGGCTCGGAGTGATTGTCGATCTTGCGCACATTAATCCAGCGGGGTTCGATGAGATCCTGGCGATTACCAAGAAGCCGCCGATCGTTTCCCATACCAACGCAAGAAAATATTACGACATCGAGCGCAACGTCAGCGATAACCAACTCAAGTCGATCGGCGAGCGGGGCGGAGTTGTGGGCGTCAACGCAGTGCTGGTGAGTGCGCGAAAAGAGGAAGCCACGCTCGATCGTTACGTCGATCACATCGAGCACATCCTCAACCTGATCGGTATCGATCACGTCGGAATCGGTTTCGATTTTTTCGAGTTTTTATATCGTCAGTGGACCGACTCTGCCAAACAAGAGTTAGCCGCCAAGTTTACAACTCCGCATTTCATTCCCGATCTGACCAATCACTCCCACGCTGGCAATCTCACGCGCAAGTTGATCGAGCGCGGATTCGACGATCAACAGATCGAAAAAATTCTCTTCCGGAATTGGATGCGGATCTTCGAAGAGATTTTGTAGCGGCTAGACGATCGGTAGCACCGGAAATTTTCGCCCGAGAACAACGTTGCTTGGAGCTTTAAGCCATCGATCGAGCACCGTGCCATAAACGCTGCGAAAGTCGGTATTGAATTTCAGGTCGCCGCGATCGAGGTCAGTCAGACTTGGGCACCTACCGAATAAGCCTGGCTTTACCGCGCCGCCGAGGACAAACATTGGCGCGGCCGCTCCATGATCGGTGCCGCCGTTTGCGTTTTCCCCCACGCGCCGCCCGAATTCGCTGAACGTCATGATCAGCACACGCTCGAAGTTTTTCTGCTGCTTTAAATCGGCGACGAAAGCACTGACCGCATCATTGAAATCGCCCATCAGTCGCTCATGTGCGTTCATTTGGCCAGCGTGCGTATCGAAGCCGCCCTGACTCGTGTAATAAACGCGCGTTGGCAATCCGCCGGCGATCATGCGTGCGATAGTGTTCAAACTCGCGGCCAACTGGCCCGGCGGGTACGGCACGTTCGATTTGTATTTGCGCGCGATTGCCAAAATTTTGTCCGAGCTCAATTGCGCATCGAGAGCGGTGCGCTGTAGAAAATCCATCGTGCTCAGATCGCTTTTCGTTTTACCGGAAAGGGCCGTAACCGAAGCTCCATCGCTCGCCGTGATCCCGTTTTCCTCGCCGCCTGCTTCGTTCAACTGGCGAAAAAAGGATTCCTCGTCGCTCATGCGGCCGCTGTTTGGGTCTGATGGCCGCCAGCGGAATTGCTCCGGGCGTGAAAACGTAATGCCCGTAGGTGTCTTCGCCGCAAAAGCCTGCGGCATCTCTTCACCGATCGCCACGCCGATAGTCGGATCGGCGCCGGCGCAACAATTGTCGAAGTAGCGCCCGAGCCAGCCCTCGCTCACCATGCGCTCCGGGTCGGAAGCGCTTTGCCAGATTTCGGTGGAGCGAAAATGCGATCGATTGGGATTTGGATAACCAACACCTTGCACGACCGCAAGGTGGCCATCGTCAAAAAGCGACTTTAGACCGGTTAGTATTCCATTCAGCCCGGCGTAGTTGTCGATCTTAAGAACTTTATCCGCGGCAAGTCCCAGCCTTGGACGCGCACGGTGATAGGCGTCGTCGGCATATGGAACCACCATATTGAGTCCGTCATTCCCCCCAGCCATTTGCAGCACCACGAGAATTGTTCCCTCTTTGCCGCTGACAGTCTGCGTGATTGCATCCGCCGCCATCGCGTCGAGCGCGAAAAACGTCTTCTCCAGGAAAACCGGCAGTGTCCAGGTCGCGGCTGCGCCGAGCATGGAAGTGCGGAGAAATCTTCGCCGAGTTTGAAGAGTGAAATTCGAGTTCATAAACAACAGCCGGTTAGCGCACGGTGAGAGCGACGGAATAAGTGATCAACGCGCAAATCGCTACCATGCCGATCATAGCGATAATAAAAACCGTATCAGCCGCCCGCTCGATGCGATGCATTCGCCGCAGGCCGCGTGAGCGCAGTGCCCAATACGAAAGAAGACATGAGGTGAGAAACAGCAGCGCGTCAGTGGCGAGAAAATCATCGGCCAGCGTGTCGGCCTTTCCGAGAGTAATAACCACGCGAATCAGCCCAATCACAGTCAGACAAACGCCCACCATCGCTGATGAAACAGTGAAGATATGAATGCAGATGTCCTCTTCGAGATGTTTGTCGTGGTTTGGTGAGGATGTAGTGCTCATGTCAGTTGAAATTGCGACGTGCTCATCATGAGATGAAAAAGTCCGCGCATAGTTTCATCGCCGGTGTCCGGTTTTCGTGCCTCGAGATATTGCACAAAAGTTTTTGTTTCTTTTTCGCGTGGGCGATTTTGAAAAAAGCGCGCACTCAGAAGATCAATTAGCTCACGTGGTTTATCGCGCAGGTTTGCGGGCACGAGTTTGCCAATTTCGATCGGGTCCCTCTGGATTTGTCCGGCTAAGGCGGCGCGGCGAAAACCAGGACCGGCGCCTTTCCCACGCGCGGGCGCATTTACCGGTAACATCGCGTCGCCGTTGATCAGGTAGTTTGCGAAATTGTAGCGGAACAACAATGTCGATGTACTAATCCACGCTTTGCCGCCATCCCAGCCTTTCACATTTGGCGGAGCAAAAAGAATTTGTCCCATTTGTCGCATCGCATTTTGCGCCACGATTGGGGACGGCAACTGCGTTTCGAGCAGTTTCGCAGTCTGCACGAGATACTGCACCGGGCTCTTGATTTGGGTGCGCATTGCGCGCTCGGAATAGAATTCCTCCGCGCTGAAGATTTCGCGTAGCACCGGTCGCATCTCGTAATTATGCGCCCGAATGCGGCCTGCAATTACATCGACAATTTGCGGCGAAGGATCGTCCTCGACGAAATAGCGCCAAAGTTTTCGGCCTATGAATTGCGCACACGCGGGCTGCTTCACCAGAATGTCGATAACCTCGTCGCCACTGAATGCGCCGCTGCGTCCCATGAAACTCTTGCTGCCCCGATCTTGTTGAAAGGGGGCGAACCGGAATTGTTGCGTCGTCATGTCGATGCGATAGCCGGTGAATGCGCGGGCCGCTTCGCGAATATCCTGCTCTGTGTAATTGCCGATGCCGACCGTGAACAATTCCATCAATTCACGCGCCCAATTTTCGTTTGGATGCTCTTTGCGACTCTGCTGAAGGTCGAGATAGATCATCATTGCTGGATCGCGTGACATCTTTTTGGTGAGCACAGCGAAATTGCCAAAGGCATTGCGGCGCAGTGTATCGTTCTGCAACCACATCCAGTAAGCGTCTTTTGCTTTTTGCACGCTGGTCGCGAAATGCCCGTGCCAAAACAACGTCATCTTTTCGAGCAAAGGCGCTGGTCCGTTTATCATGCGATCAAGCCACCAACGGCGAAGATCGAGAATGTTTTCGTCTTCCATCATCCGGATTTCGCGCATTTTGTCTTTACGCTGAGCTGGATCGTCTTTGAGTGCGCGAGCGGCCATGCGCATTTCGCGAATGTTGCGAGGATGGGCCCACGCGGGCCGCGGAACATCCGCAGTTTCGGCCGCAACATCGACAAGTTGATGCACCACCGCGGCCACGCCTTTTTTCCGCGCCGCTTCAATCTCGGCCGGCGTCGCCCCGAACGCGGCGCGATTCAAAAGATGTGCGGCGGTTTGCTCGTTCCACTTCTCTGCTGAAAGCGGCGCCAGCACGTTCATTCAACTGGCTCGTTAGGGTAAAGTTGCGTCGTCACCTATTGCTCGTACGTCTACTCTTTATCTAGACCGGCTCCCAGGCAGTCTGGTTACAATGAAAATAAATCCCTAAAGAGAAAGAACAGGAGCAGGAGAAAACCGAATTTGAAATTTATTAACTTAACGCGTCGGACTGAGATCGGCGCAAACTCCTACTATCTCGAGATTGCCGGTCAGCGGCTCGTGCTCGATTGCGGGATGCACCCAAAATTCGAGGGGGAAGAAGCGTTGCCGAATTTCAAGGCGATGGGCGACCGGTCGCTGGACGCAATTCTCATCTCGCATTCGCATCAGGACCATATTGGCACACTGCCGGTGTTGATGCGCCGCCAGCCAAACGCGGGCGTGTTTATGCCCGAAGCAACGGCCGACATCGGGGACGCACTACTCCATAACTCGGTCAACGTAATGACGCGGCAACGCGAGGAGCTCGGGGTCATGTTATATCCGCTTTTCACCCACCGCGAAACCGAGCGCGCGACCGATCTCTGGCAATCGTGCCCAATGCGCCAGCGCATCACGCTTGCGGGTGAACGAGTACCGCCGAGCGATTCCGGCGAAGTCACCTTTGAATTTTTTGATGCAGGCCATGTCCTCGGCTCGGCCGGAATTCTACTTCGCGCAGAAGGCCGCACCATTTTCTACACCGGCGACGTTAACTTCGACGATCAAACGATCATGCAGGCAGCAACCTTTCCTGAGGAGAAGATCGACATCTTGATCATGGAATGCACGCGAGGCGATCATGCCATGCCGCCGAATTGGACACGCGCAAGGGAGGAGCGCCGCCTGGCTGATGCGATCAATGAAGCGTTCGCACGCGGCGGGTGCGTGCTTATTCCCGTGTTCGCGCTGGGTAAGACACAGGAACTGCTGGCGATGCTTTATCGGTTCCGGCGCGAACAATTATTGCGCGAATTCCCGGTTTATATCGGCGGGCTTAGCGCAAAGATGACTGATATCTACGATCGTCGGGCAAACATGAGCCGCCGACAATTTTCGCGCCTGCAATTGATGGAGGAAGTCGCGCCCTTCGTTTTAAACGGGCAAACCATCCACGACACGCCTGCGCGACGCGACCGGATTTACGCGCTTTCCAGCGGTATGATGACCGCGAAAACGCTATCCAATATTTTTGCGCGACGGGTGATTGAGAATCCGCGGCACTCGGTTTTTTTCGTTGGTTATGCCGATCCACTTTCGCCTGCCGGAATTTTGCGCGACGCAGAGCAAGAGCATGAAATTGCGCTCGATCCCGACGAGCCATTACAACGGGTGCGCTGCGAGCGAAAACAATTTCAATTCAGCGCGCACGCGTCGCGCGAATCATTAATCGATTACGCGAAAAAGCTTGCGCCAAAAAAGATTGTGTTGGTGCACGGCGACCCGCCGGCAGTGGCGTGGATGCACGCGAAGTTAATTGTCGATCTTCCGAACACGGAAGTGACGGTGCCGACACCGGGTGTGGAGATGGAATTGTGAACCGTGAGAATTGCTTCCTGGAACATCAATTCACTGCGCAAACGTCAAGACCGTCTCTTCGCCTGGCTGGAAAATACAAAACCGGATGTTGTCTGTTTGCAGGAAACAAAGTGCACCGACGAGCAATTCCCAGTTCTTAGTTTGCAATCGGCGGGATATCACTCCGTTTATCATGGTGAGAAATCTTACAATGGCGTGGCCATCC
>JALYUC010000110.1 GCA_030853965.1 Verrucomicrobiota bacterium
CCTCGAGCCATCCACGCCGGGCGAATGGCACTGGGCCGCGGGCGACATTCTGATCTTTGAACCAACCACGGATTGGCCGGCCGACCAGAAATTTCGGATCGTTTTCGACCGAACTTTCTTTCCTCGACACGTGTTGATGGAACGATTGGTTTACGAAATCCGCACGCCTCCGTTCGGGATCGCGCTGAAGGATCTCACATTTTATCAAGACCCGACCGATCCTAGGCAGCAGCAGGTCACCGCGAAACTCGAACTGACTCATGCCGTCGAGCCCGGCGAGTTGGATCGACATCTTCAACTCAGCATCATCGGTGGGTCGAAAATATTTTCGCCATCCGATCCGTCGCCGCACTTTAGCATTACCTACGGCTTACATCACCGCACGGCCTACCTGCGCACCTCGCCCGTCATTTTGCCGAAGGAGGAGGATTTTTTGAAGGTAACGTTGCGGGACGGTGTGCGCACATCGCAGGGCGGCGCAGCGAGTCGCGACGTGTTCGAGCAAAAAATCCGCATTCCTTCGCGGATGACGATGTTTCGGATCGATTCGATCAAGAGTACGACCGCGCGAAATGACAAGAACGAGCCGGAACAACTTCTCGTCTTCAACACCACGGCCGATATCAACACGCGAGAGCTGGGCAAGGCATTGGAGATTCGATTGCTCCCGAAGCGAACAGCTCCGGAGGCGGACAACTCGGAAGAAACGTCAACGGAAGATATCGAAACAACCGACGGCACGGGAGATGAGGAAGCGGAAGAGGGTTACGAAACCGATTCGAGCGACGACGACGGCGAATCGACGCTCGCGGAAAAAGAACAATGGCAAGGCCCGAACGACATTCCTGATGATGTGCTCGACCAAGCAAAGCGCGTCGAGTTTACGGCGCTGCCCTCGGAAAAATCGCAAGATCGACAACATGCATTTCGGGTGCGAGTGGAAGCGGACGGCGAGCTTTACGTGCGCGTGCGCAAAGGCGTTCGCGCCTTTGGCGATTTTGCGCTGGCGGAGGATTACAACGCCGTTGTGCGGGTGCCACAGTTGCCGCGCGAGATTTGTGTCGAAAGCAGTGGCGGATTACTCGCTCTAAACGGCGAAAGAAAATTGTCGATCCGATCGCGCAACGTCGGTGCGATCGAATATGAGATCGCGCGTGTGGCCACGACGCAGATCAATCACCTCGTTAGCCAGACGCGCGGCGAATTTCAGCACCCGCATTTTCGCGCGTCGTATCTCTTCAATCAGGAAAACATTTCGCGCATCGCGCTCGAGCACCAACCGATCGCACTCGAAAATAAGTGGAAGGAAAATTACTCGGCCTTTGATTTCTCCGAACAGCTGCGCAAACCGGTGGACGGCGGCAGCGAGCGCGGCCTTTTCTTTCTCACCGCCCGCGGCTGGGATCCGATCAAAAAGAAGGCGATCAACACCGTTCGCGACAGTCGCTTTCTGCTCGTCACCGACCTCGGGATCCTAACGAAAAACAACGCGGACGGGAGCCACGACGTGTTTCTCATGTCGATCAAGACCGGCACACCGATCGACGGAGCGATTGTTGATCTTTTGGGCAAGAATGGAATCGCGTTGCAAACCGCGAAGACTGACGCCGAAGGACATTGCACATTCGTTGCGGCCGATAAATCGCTTCGCGAAAAAACGCCGGTCGCATTTGTCGCGCGCAACGGCGACGACGTCGCTTTTATTCCGTATGCGCGCGAAGATCGACAATTGAATTTTTCGCGCTTCGACATCGAAGGCGTCGAAAATGTTTTGCCGGAAAACCTCGACGCGTTCGTCTTCACCGAGCGCGGCGTTTATCGGCCGGGCGACGAAATTCACATCGGCCTTGTCGTAAAACAACGGAATTGGCAGGGCCAAATCAAAGGTCTGCCCATGGAGACGGAGATTATCGATGCCCGCGGCCTGGCTGTGCAGACACGAAAGCTGGCGTTGCCAGAGAGCGGTTTCACTGAGCTCAGCTATCAAACGGTCAACGAATCGCCCACCGGCGTTTACGCCATCAATCTTTATCTGATCAAGAACAGCAAACGTTCGACGTTGCTTGGATCGACAACGGCGAACGTAAAGGAATTTTTGCCGGACCGGATGAAGATTGAGACGCGACTTTCGAGAAATGCCGCCCACGGCTGGGTGGGTCCGAAAGAAATGCAGGCCTCGATCGCGCTAGCCAATCTTTACGGGACGCCCGCGACCGATCGCCGCGTGACCGCACGCCTGGAGCTAGCGCCGACCGCTTTCTCATTTCACGAATTTCCCAACTTCGTCTTCTACGATTCATTCGCCGATGAGAAGAAAGATCGACATGAACAAACGGTAGAGCTGGGCGAAAAGAAGACCGACGCCGCCGGCAAGACCGAGTTCGATCTGCAACTGGAGCGGTTTGCCGATGCAACTTATGCGATGCGTTTTGTCGCCAAAGGTTTCGAAGCGGAAGGCGGACGCAGCGTTACCGGCGAAGCAAGCGCACTGATTTCGGCGCTGCCATACGTGATCGGCTGCAAAGCAGATGGCGACCTGCGTTACATCGACATGAAGAAACCGCGCGCGCTCGAGTTAATCGCGGTCGATTCGCAATTGAACCGCATCGCCATCGAGAGCGTCACCCTCAAAGTCATCGCGCAGGAATACGTCTCGGTGCTGACGAAACAACAGAGCGGCAATTACATCTACGAGTCCGTTCTGAAAGAGCGTGTAACGAAAACAGAAAAGATCGCCGTTTCTGCAAATGGCCTGCGTTACGTTTTGCCGACGAGCGAACCGGGGACCTATGTGTTCGAGCTGCGCGATGACCAGGACCGGCGCCTAACGAAACTGCAATTCTGCGTCGTGGGCCGGGGCACGGCGTCGCGATCGCTCGAGAAGAACGCCGAGCTTCAGGTGAAACTGGATCGCGAGACATATAACAGCGGCGACGACATCTCCATTAGCATCACGGCGCCGTATGCCGGCAATGGTTTGATCACGATCGAACGCGACAAAGTTTACGCGCAGCAATGGTTCCAGGCGAGCAGCGCGAGCAGCGTTCAACACATTCGCGTTCCGGAAAACTTCGAAGGTAGCGGTTATATCAACGTCGCGTTCGTGCGCGCGCTCGATTCAAAAGAAATCTTCGTCAGCCCGCTCAGTTACGGCGTCGTTCCATTCACGGCCAACATTGAAAAGCGCCGGCTCAAGATCGACGTCGAAACTCCGGCCACGGTGAAACCGGGCGAAGCGCTCCATATCAAATACAAAACGGATCGGCCGGGAAAGATTGTGATCTTCGCAGTCGATCAAGGAATTTTGCAAGTGACCGATTACAAAACGCCCGATCCGCTCGGGTTCTTTTTCCGCAAGTGCGCGTTACGAGTCGAGACTTCGCAGATTGTCGATCTTATCATTCCGGAATTTTCGCTGTTGCGCTCGGTGTCAGCTTTTGGCGGCGGCGGTGACATTCAACACCTGAATCCATTCAAACGCGTGACCGAAAGGCCGGTCGTGTTTTGGTCCGGAATCATCGAGGCCGACACGAAAATGCGGGAGGTGGTCTACGACGTTCCCGATTTCTTCGACGGCACCTTGAAGATTATGGCCGTCGCGGTTTCGAATGAAGCCACTGGATCGACTACGAGTGACGCGTTGATTCGCGGACCGTTTGTCATTACGCCGAGTGTTCCGGTTCTAGCCGCGCCTGGCGACGAATTCGAAGCCGGCGTGACTGTGGCAAACAATGTCGAAGGTTCCGGCACTGACGCGGAGATCGAGCTACGCGCCGAAACGAACGAGCGATTGTCGATCCGGCAATCAGCCTCGCAAAAATTATCAATCGCGCAGGGGCGCGAGAAGAGCGCGGTGTTTCGTTTCCACGTTAACGAGAAACTCGGCTCGGGCGAGATCAGATTCACCGCGCGCTGCAATGGAATGGAAACGCGACGGCGCGCGACGCTCAGCGTGCGTCCGCCGGTGCCGTACATGACTAGTGTGCGCAGCGGCAGTTTCAACAGCGCGCGGGCCGACATTTCCCTAACGAATTCGTTGCTGCCCGAATTTCGCAAGCTCAACGCCGCAGTCTCCGGCTTGCCACTCGGTCTCGCTCATGGGCTGGACGCGTATCTGAAGGATTTCCCGCACGGATGCAGCGAGCAGATCACCAGCGGCGCATTTTGCCGGCTGCTCATTTCCGACGAAGCGGATTTCGCTCTAAGCCGAAGCGAGATCAACAAACAACTCGAATACACATTCGGCGTTCTGCGCCGACGCCAGAACGATCAAGGCGGCT
>JALYUC010000126.1 GCA_030853965.1 Verrucomicrobiota bacterium
ATTCATCTGTTCGTAGCCTTCATCGCTATGAAACGTTCCGCACCAGGCTTCGGTCGCCGAATATTTCTTCGCTTTCAACTTCGGCAACCGGCGCAGGAGCATGTTGATCTTGAACACTGATCCTTCATCGGTTGCATCCGGTTGATACGAATTCCCCAAATACTTTGCCAGCACGTTGCGGCCAAAATTTACCAAGAGAAATTTCGCATCGACCCTCTGCGTCTTTCCGTCGGCTTCGAACTCCACACATCGTGTGTTCTTTTTCACGTCGAGGGCACGAAGATCGACATTCGTTAGAAACTCGGCGCCGCTCTTGCGTGCAGCCTCTTCCAATTCGCGCGCCACCGCGCCCATGCCACCAACCGGCACCTTCCATTCGCCCGTTTTGTTTCCGATGAGGTGATAAAGGAAACAGCGGTTCTGCAACAGCGACGGATCGTGCGAATGTGTGAAAATGCCGATCTTCGCGTCGGTGAGAACGAGGCCGCGCACCAGATCGTCTTGCAGATAACGTTCAATCGAGCGCCCGAGCGGTTCTTCCGCCAAACTCCGCCACGCTTCGCGGGAAGCATCATCAACATCAAATCGTCGTTTGAATTCTTCTTTCGCTACGAGCGGCTCGAGCATGCTGTCCCACGAATGTTCGGCGAACACGCGTGACAGATGGTAAAAATTTTTCATCTGATTGTACTCGGTCTCGCTTCCGGTAAGATCGACAATCGATTGTCGACTCTTCTGCTCATCGACGTTGCTCAAGAGCAGCCCGTCATCCCGTCCGTCTTTCACATAAGGAGTGAACGATCCGGTCGCGCGCCGACGCAGTTCTAGATTTAATCCAAGATCACGCATAATTTTTTCCGGAAATAAACTGACGAGATATGAATAGCGCGAAAGTCGCGCGTCATAATCGGGGAAAATGTTTTGCGAAGTGGTCGCGCCGCCGATGTAATCGTTCTTCTCCAAGAGCAACACCTTTAAGCCGGCGCGCCCCAGATAACTCGCTGCAACCAAACCGTTATGTCCCGCGCCGAGAATAACGGCGTCGTAATGAGACTTCAGGATTCGTATTTGATTCTCGTTCTGTTGCGAGGCGCGATTCATCACGATTGGAATAAACAGAGCTTAAGGGGCATCGAGAGCCGATTCATATGTACAATGAAATTATTTGATACCCTAATGTCTAAAATCTTCGGCCACGCTTCCACGACGGCCGCAACCACATCTTCAGCTCCGGCTTCCGGCACCTTTGCCACCGGAACAGCGACCGTGGCGCCACCGACCGTGGATGTAAACGCCGTGCTTAACGACTTGGCTTCGAAGAATTCGGAACACCTCGATTGGAAAAAATCGATTGTCGATCTTATGAAACTCGTCGGCATGGACAGCAGCCTCTCCGCACGCAAAGAACTTGCGACCGAACTCGGCTACAGCGGCGATCAAAACGATTCCGCGACAATGAACGTGTGGCTGCACAAACAAGTGCTGCAAAAGCTGGCGGAGAATGGCGGCAAAGTTCCGCAGAATCTGCTCGACTAAGACTTCGATGGAACTTCGCGTGCAGAAGTGCACGAATGCTGTGACGACAGGACAACTATTGCGCGCGACGGGGATTAGCCTCGTCGCGTGCGTTCTCCTGGTCGCTTGCGACGTTGCTCCTCCCACGGACACAGCGAGCGCGCCGTCGCCAACGCCTCAAAGCAACGCAGTTTCCGCCGATAGCGGCAGAGAGCTCAGGCAACGGCAGGCGGAATTCCTTAACCGAATCCGCGCAGCCGATCCGCAGCAGCGAACGATCGATCGCGCGTTGCTCAACGAGCAAAACGAACTCGGCCTCATCCTCGATCGCAGTGTGGAGATGAATAAAATCCCCGACTTGATGCGCGGCATGCTCACGCAGATGGCGCGTGAGTTTCCAGGACAGGACCTCACTGTGCTGGCCTACACCCCGTCGCAACCGCCGCGAAAAATCGGCACCGCGCATCTCAATGCGAAAACGCGCGACATGTCTTACACCCCAGAACAATAAAAACTGCGCGAGCGCAGAAACCTAACTCAAACCGGAACCAAATTATTATGCCAGACACCGTTGATGATTTCATGAACCGCTTCGGCGGCGCAGGAACTGTAGATGACCGCGAAGCGCAGCAATATCACGACCGTTTCGTCTCCACGCACGAGAACGATCGCGCCTTCGACAACAAGACATATCAGGAGGGAGCGACGGAGTATCTCGGAAAACTTCCCGACGATCAATTTCACCAAGCGGCTCGGAATGCGGTCGCGCAAGCGCCGCCGCAGGAACGCGAAGGACTTCTGGGGGGTTTGTTAGGCGCACTCGGGAGCGCCGCTGGCGGAGGCATGGGCGGTAGTGCGACGAACGCTCTTGGTGGAATGGCGGGCGCCGGTGGTTTGGGTGGCATCGCAAAAATGCTCGGCCTCGGCTCGACCGATCCAAAGAACATGAGCGAAGACGATGCGGCCAAACTCATGAACTACGCGCGCAAAGAAAATCCGGAAGCCTTGGGTCAAGCAGTGCAGGAAAAGCCGTGGCTTCTCAAAGCAATGGGCAACCCGATCGTTATTGGCGCGCTCACTGCGGCCGCCACGAGAATGATGAGCAGTCGACGTTAAAATTTCTGCGCGTTCCGGCCGCGACCTGTTTGCCGCTCAGCGGGTTTAGCCGGCGTTAGAATGCTGCCTATTTCCTTGCGTGGTAAATCTGTTGGTAGCGGATCGATATCGCCCCCGTACCGTGTTCCTGTTTCATCCAAGTTAAATGTGACGCCTCGTTCGGGTCGATAATTGCGCTGATGAAGTCGCCGGCGAAACGATTTGTGCCCATGCAATCCGCCGCCGCACAAATTCGTCCGACGTCAATGTTTGATTCTAGCGATATGACTATCCACGTGGGTGCAGCACTGTCTGCGTAGAACGATTCAGCCCAAACAACAGACCAAGTGGCAGTCGTGAGTTTGGTGGAATCGCTCGGATCGCCGTTTTCAGGCGTATAATAATAAAGAACGCCGACATGATGGCGAGCGCCCGCCGCGACCCAGCTGAAAACAGCCGTCCCAGTGGTTGTTCCTGGAATTGGCGCCAGCTTGCTCCACGTTATCCCCTCGTTGGCTGAGCGCGCCAAAATTACTTGTCGTCCTCCAGCTTGGTTTAATGCCTCTGTTGCCACCCATAACTGTCCGTCGCGGCCGAGCGAGGCGCTTGGCAAAGCCAACGGAAGGGGGAGTCCGGTTGATCGGATATCCGAGATGATCGAGCCGGTTGTGCCCGGACTATAAACGTAGAGTTTTAACTCGGGCACATCTGAGGGAAGCGTTCCGAAAATCTTAATGATTTGCAGAACATTGCTGCTGCCGCTTTTCTGCAACAAGGGACCGGATTGCGGTTCGAAAAGGCCGCTGCCGATCGCAGTCGGTGTCCAGGTCGCACCGCGATCCGAGCTTTTCAGAAAAGCCGTTTCGTAGAGTCCTTCATTTGTAACTTCATAGGCGGCGGTTGTGCTCGGCGCCAAAACCCACATCCTATCGGTGCCTCCCGGAACCACCGCCGGATTACACGCCCAGGTAATGCCCCGATCATCAGTCGTGCAGACCGCGGTCGTGCCGGCGTACGGATAGTCGAAGGTAAAATAGAGCCGGTTTCCCGGATCGACTGAAATGGAACTGTCCGAATTCAGATTCAGACTCGACGAGTAAATGGGACCGAGGAGTTCGATCCAGCTCGCTCCCGAATTGGTTGAGCGATAGAGATGTTGCAGCGCACTGATATAAAGCGTCCCGTCCGGTGCTCTCGTAATGAGCGGTTCATTGCCACGTGTTCCAACAGTTACTGGTCCGCTCGCGGCAGCCGCCTCAACGGCTAACAACAGTGCAACGATGCAAAGTATTCCGGCGATTGAGATTTTCATAAGGCAGATCCCCCTAAAGCTCAATCGTGCCGAAGTATCGAATTGACCCTATCACCGGATCAAACGTTCGTGCCCACGCAGTCGGATTATGGTCGATTGTGTTCACTTGCCTGAACCGGTCTAATTACTTGATCCTCGATCGCGCGTTCGCTCGACGCGATACGACAAGCGCGAGCTGATCCCCGCCTTTTGCTGCCCAAAATCAGAAACAGCTGGTAGCGAGTTCCTTAGAATGGCCACGTGAAGGAGATCACGCCGCGCTCGGAATTTTGAATTACCGGCGCAACCTCGTCCTCTCGCGAAAAATTATTCCGCAATAAAGAAAAGGGGGCCGGAGAGAGCAGCGCTCGCGTTTCCTCTGTGCCGCCCTGTCGGCGGCGTAATTAAAATATATGAAACAAATCACTCTATCTTTCCTTTGCCTATCTGCCTTGACGTTGTCGGCGGTTGCTCAGGACACCCCACCCGCAGACAACACCGAGAAGAACCAGCGCGACCGCTCCGGCGAGACAAAGACTTCCGGCGATCAATCCAATAGCCCGGAAGATCTGAAAATAACCGCTGCAATTCGTCGCGCTGTTGTCGCTGACGATTCGCTCTCTGCGACGGCGAAGAACGTCAAAATCATTACCGCCAACGAGATGGTCACACTGCGCGGACCTGTCAATACAGCGGAGGAAAAAAACAAAATCGAACAGCTCGCCCAGTCAGCGGCCGGCAACGCAAAGATCGATAACCAGCTCGAAGTAAAAGCTGCGAAATAACCCAACTAACCAAACAAAACAAACACACTAATTATATGTCAAAATCATCAGTCTTCGGAATCGTCAAGTCTCACCCACAAGCGGAACAAATCGTCGAGGGTCTTCAAAACGCCGGTTTCCCTACATCGGAAATTTCCGTCCTCCTACCGGACAGCGAGGGCAAGCATGACATCGGTCATGTAAAAGCGACCAAGGCACCTGAAGGCGCCACAACCGGAGCTGCCACAGGCGGAGTCACGGGCGGCGTGCTCGGTCTTCTGGCTGGTATCGGTGCGCTCGCCATCCCGGGTGTCGGTCCATTCATTGCGGCGGGACCTATTATGGCCGCGCTCAGCGGCGCAGCCATCGGTGCGACGACCGGCGGCGTAGTGGGAGGATTGATCGGAATGGGAATCCCTGAAATCGAAGCGAAACGTTACGAAGATAAACTCAAGACCGGCAACTATCTGATCGCGATTCACGTCCACGATGGCGCCGAAAAGGATCGCGCGAAACAGATCTTTAAGAATGCTGGCGCCGAAGACATCTCAACATCGTCGATGTCGAAAGCGCCGGCTGGTGTTTAGCTTAACAAAACCGCACGCGATAAGAAACCAAATCAACATTCATGCACTCAAGCACGCACGATAAAGTAAAAGGCACGGCAAAAGAAGCCGTGGGCAAAGTTAAAGAGGAAACCGGTAAAACGATCGGAAACCCAAACTTGCGAGACCGCGGCAGCGCAGAAAAGGTCGCCGGTAAAGTGGAGCGGAAAGTGGGCGACGTGAAAAAAGTCTTCGGGAAATAGGATAACCCACACTTTTGTTAATCCAGCAACGCCCCGCGTCCGAAAACGCGGGGCGTCCTGTTTACAGCTCCTCGAATCTCGGCGATAAGTTGACAGCACGGAGTGAGCGTGAGGCTCAACGCAATCATCAGGGGAACGCGCTGCGAAAACATGTTTGCCTTTTTCTCAACGAGAGCCGGTTGCCTCGGATCCATTGTGATCTCGATCATCGGTACGATCATTTGACCAAACAAGACCCGGCCAAGATCGATCGCGCCTTTCCGTCGCCAAATCAAAGCAGCCGCTGACCATGCTATGATTAAAAGCGCTTCCTAATTCTCACTTCTAACCAACGAAGTCAGCGCCGGATTGCCCAGCGGATTTTTTGCTTCATTTGCCTGGCACAATCACAATGCCCTTCGTTTTGTCATCGACCGTGACGCTAAAACGCTTGCCGCCCTCCATTGTTTCATCGAACGACTTCTGCTCGTAATTGATCGACCATATCTGGTCTGCCGGATGGTACTGCGGCGCTGCTCGCTGGTACTCAGCTGGATTGTAGCCCCGCGTGCGCGCTCCTGTATCGGCAAGATCGACAACTGCATCTTTCGTTAGGCGCGGATCAACGGATGACACTGCGGCCGCTTCCTGTTTCGCGTCGGCCGGTGAGGCGCCGGCATCCGGATTCGTATGAAGAGAGGATGGCGGTCCCACCAACGCGCTCAGTGACTCATCCATCTCGGTCCGCGGCTTTTTGTTGGTTACCGGTTTGGAGACAGTTCGATCCGCACTCTCTAAGCGCTGCGCGCTGACCTCTGTCCTCTGTCCTCTGTCCTCTGCCCTGTGCACTGGACCTTCTGCCGGTGCCGCCGGATCTGCGACGTTGGAGCGTTTGGCGGCGGCTTCCGCGGTGGCCTCCTGCCTCGCAACCTCGACGCGCGGCTGCGGCATTTTTCTCAACGGCGCCGGGCCCGCCACCCAGCGATCGGTTCGTACCCCGTCGACGAAAACAGCGTAAGCCGTTTTCCCATTCGTATGAACATTCACTGGCCCATTAAATTTACCTCGGACCATGTTGCCGAAGTAACGCGCATAAACGCCGGACTTAGTCACGGGGAGAATTCCCAAGCGTTTTACGGTTTGTTTCGGTCCTGTGTACCAGGTGAGCGTGCCAAACCCGGTGGCGTATCCTTCACGGTCGCGGCCACCCGTCCAAGCCGCTTCGTCGTCCGGTTTTGGATCGTTATTCCACACCATAGTCCTGCCGTTTTTCGTGCGTTGATACTCGCCATCAGCAAACGCGGCCGGAGCGAAAACCAACAGCACAGCGCAAACAAAAAGATATCGCGTCATCAGGCCCAACATTCCTTCATATCATCGCAAACAATGCAGCCGGACGCTACCGCGTATGTTCTCCGACAATTATTTTCGCGCGATCATCATCAGCAAGGCCGTTCCGGCCGGTCACTCTCGCAGTGGGGTTCTGAGTCGACGCAGTGGAGCTAACGCCCCAGGCGCGGAATGCGTCCGCTCGAATTCTCGTAAGATGCGCCCACGGAGATGTGCAATTTATCATTCCCCACGTCGCCGATAATATATCCCTGTTCAAAATTGCCGCCGAATTTGCCACTGGAGCTTCCATACAAAAAGCCCACTTCCCCATGGACGTAATCGAAAGGATTCGTTCGCCGGACATTTACGACTTCTTTGGATGAATCCGCGGCTGGCGCTGTCCAGGCAGTGGCATTCTGCGGTGCCTTCACGATTATAGTCGGAAGAGTAATCGACGGCGTTATTTCCATTGAGGCCCAGCCGTTGGAAAAAGAGAAGAGTTCTCCATTCGAAAGCATGAGCGACGGCGAAATAAAAATTGATTGATTCAGCGTGCGAAAGATATCCGGTTGACCAATAGCGGAAGAAGACATCTCCGACACCCATCCCAGTTGTTTCAAGGCAAAGGTATCGAGTTGAATCGAAGCCGTGCCGGGCGTCTGCTGCGCGAACAAGGGAACGCAAAGACCAACAAATCCGGCAACAGCAGAAAGTGCGCGTTTGGTCATGAGAGAATTCTCGACCAAAATGTCGCGAGCCGCGAGCGAAATCTTGCGGCGAAAGCGCCCTCTGATGTCAAGCTCGCTGCGCCAAAGCTTCGATCGTCTTCCAGTCGGCCGGTGTGAGCTCAAGTTTCGCCGAGGCCATGTTTTCTTCCAGATGGACGAGAGACGATGTCCCCGGAATTGGCAGCATCACGGGTGATTTTTGCAACAGCCAGGCGAGGCCGAGTTGCACAACGCTGGTGTTGTGACGTTTCGCTTCCGCGTCCAGCGGGCTGCCGGCCTTGGTCAACGAACCTCTCCCGCTTCCGCCAATTGGCGCCCACGGCAGGAATCCCATCTTTTCTTTCTCGCAATAGTTTAGCGCTTCCTCCGAGTCCCGGTCCGTGACGTTGTATCGGTTTTGTATGCTGACAATGGGCAAAATCTTTTTAGCCCGCTCGATTTCCTGCGGCGTTACGTTCGATAATCCGACGTGCCGAATTTTTCCGGCATCCTGAGCCTTCTTCAGCGCGCCGACCGATTCTTCGATCGACACCTTGCGATCGACGCTGTGCAATTGATACAAGTCGATCCGCTCGAGCCGGAGCCGCTTGAGACTTTTGTCGACGCACTGCGATAAATATTCGGGTCGGCCGTTCGGTACCCAACTGCCCGGGCCCGGCCGAGTGAGACCACCTTTGGTCGCGATCACCAATCCTTTCGGATAAGGATGCAACGCTTCGGCAATGAGCAGTTCGCTCACTTCCGGACCGTACGCGTCCGCCGTGTCGATGAGATTCACGCCGAGCTCGACCGCCCGACGTAAAACTTTCAGCGCGTTCTCTCGATCGGGCGGCCAACCCCATATCCCTTCTCCCGTCAGACGCATTGCGCCAAACCCGAGGCGATTCACCGAAAGATCGCTGCCCAGAAGAAAAGTAGATTTCGTCATTGCACTCGCCGCCGCCGTCACAAGTTTTGGCAATCCTCCCACCAGAACGGTAGCGCCGCTCGCGATAGTCGTGCCAAGAAATTTTCGACGCGTTATGCCGCCATGCGTTGAACTTCGCGTCGATCCTGGAGATTTCTCAGCCATCAAGCTCAGAGGATGTTGTAGTTAGTCGCGGCAATCAAGACTAGTTGCCAATCAAAGTCACTTTATCCGCGACATTGTCCGCGCCTATTTTGTTGTAGTGGACGCGGACCTTTCGATTCGTGGTCAAGCCAGCGGCCTCGACGGTCTTTCCGTCCGTGTCTGCGTAGGTGACATTCTTGCCTAACTTGAATTGGACCGGTTCATTTGGAGCGAGCGTTTCCAAAACGAGCAGGCTGCCGGCGGTGTATTCCTTGATTGTGCCCGTCATTTCCCCGCTGGAAGGAACCGACGTGGTAGTGCTGGAGGTTTGGGCGTCCGCGGGCGTAGTCAGAAGAGTGGCGGCGCAAATGACGGTGAGGATAGACTTGATCAAAGTGTTCTGTTTCTCGTTATTTTCGTGTAACGGTCGGACGAAAATCGATAGGGCGCCAGCGATTTGAGACAGGCGGCGCCGAGCAGCACCCGAAAAGTTCTCGACGATCTGAATCCAAATCGCTGATCCCGCGCATCTCAACGAAAGGAAAACGCATTCTTATGGTTCGAAACTTCCGGCGTACGACGCTGGCGATATCGATCTTCGCCAGCCTAACGACGAGCTTTGCGGGAACTCACCCGGTTCCGTCGGATGGTGAAATTCGCAAGATCCTCGCTGAACGCGTTGGCGAAAACGAGAAGGACATCGGCATCGTTGTTGGAGTAATCGAACCGCAAGGCCAGAGGATTATCTCCTATGGCCATCGAAGCGCAGGAGACCCGCGACCGTTGGATGGCGACACCGTTTTCGAAATTGGCTCGGTCACGAAGGTGTTTACAGCACTTTTGCTGGCCGACATGGCCCAAAAAAATGAAGTTGCGTTGTCAGATCCAGCGGCAAAATATCTACCCGCCGGCATCAAGGTTCCCGAACGGAGCGGCCGATCGATCACTTTTGTCGATCTTGCGACCCACACGTCAGGTCTCCCGTTCATGCCGGCGAATGCGCCTTCCTTCAACGATCCAGCCGCAGCGAAATATTCTCCCGACGCTCTCAAGCGATACGTCGCGAGTTATCAACTGACTCGCGACATTGGCGCCGAGCGGGAATACTCAAACATCGGTTACTGGGTTTTGGGTGAAGCCCTCGCATCACACGCGGGCATGGATTTAGAGAATCTAGTGCGCACACGCGTGCTCGCTCCGTTGAAAATGGCGAACACCGATTTCGAATTGTCGCCAAACATGAAGGCCAATCTCGCCGACGGTCACGATGCCGCTTTGCAGCCGGCGCCCGTTGTTTCCACGCTCCCGATTTATTCCATCATGCCCGCGGCCGGCGGTCTCTATTCCACGGTCACCGATCTTTTGACGTTTCTTTCGAGTGCAATGGGCTATGAGAATTCACCGCTTACCTCGGCCCTCGATACGACCCTGAGCACGCGCCGACCAACCGGCGGTGGCAATGAACAAGCGCTCGGTTGGACCGTGTTTGGAAAAGGCGACGATCAAATAATCTGTCGCGACGGCGGAACGTATGGCTACGCCAGCGCCATGGCGTGGGATCCGAAGAAACGTGCGGGGGTCGTTGTGCTCTCGAATCAGGTGGGAAGCGTGGACGACATTGCGCGGCATTTGCTCCGCGCCGATTTCCAGTTGGCAAAACCGACGAACAGAAAACACACCGAGATCGCGATTGATGCAACGGTGCTCGATTCTTATGCGGGGCGATATGAAGCGAAAGGTGAAGGAATATTTACCGTCACTCGTGAAAACGAATTTCTGACGATCGAATCACCAGGCGACTGGGGACTTCCGAAACTACGGATCCGGCCGGAAAGCCAGACTGATTTTTTTGCTACCGAACTCCCGCTTCGAGTCACCTTTAAGATCGACGGCGACCGACAAGTAAACGGCCTGCTGGTGTACCCGCCGCGCGGGCAAAAGGCAGTGCCGG
>JALYUC010000131.1 GCA_030853965.1 Verrucomicrobiota bacterium
GATCTACATCGGCGACGGACCGACCGATGTACCGTGCTTTACCGTTATGAAAAAGAACGGTGGACAAGCGATAGCGGTTTATAATCCCGACGATCCGCAACGCGCCGGCTTCCGGAAGTGTTATCAGCTCTCTGCCCACGCCGATCGCGTCAAACACATCGCGCCTGCCGATTATCGGCCGAACACCCATTTGCGCATGCTCCTCGAGCAGATGGTGGAAGAAACCGCCGATCGAATTGTCGCTCAGCGCAAATCAGTAATTGAAACGGGCACGGTGCGTGCCCCGAAACATTAGACCGACATCGTTTCCCGCGTTTCGACAGCGATCTTAAGCGCTTCACCAAAGCTCCGAGTGTCCGGATCAGGTTTGCGGGAAGCTTGATAGGCAATCGGCAGCTGAGTCAGATCGCGAATGTCGAATTCGGGTGGAACATCACCCATGATCTTTTCGAAAAATTTCGCCGATGTTTCTGGAAATGGAAAACAACGCCAGAGCGAATATGCATTAAATCCGTTGTTCATCGCCGTGCGCGAAACGGTCGAAGAAACAGAATAGACCGCTTCGATCTGTGCGAAGTGCCGCAGGAAATACAACTCGGCCGCCTCGCGATCGTCCTCGATTCGAAAACCCTTGAGATTCAACCGCTCGGCTTCATTTGTCTCGATCGGGTGCGGTCGATAAATCAGATCGCAATTCGCCGCATAATTCCGGCGAAGAAACTCCAGGCATCGGTCGAGATATTCCACGTAAACTTCCGGCGACAGATTGTGAATGAGAAGAAACGGCGTTCCGAAGAAAATTACTCGACGATGTCGATCTTGCCCGTTACTGGCTGATTCGGCCGGAGAAAATCCTCGCAATTCCTTCATGCTCGGAAAACGCGCCGTGATGACGCGTTCGTTCACTTGAGTGGGGGACTCGCGTCCACTATTGCTCATCAGCACAATAGTATCGTAAACGTCATCAGGATTTCTTTGCAGACGGAGCAGGCGAACGCCGTCACCGCCCGGATTCAAACGCGGCTTGAAATGCAACGTTCGCTCCAGGCCGGCGAGCGGTTCGACCACTCGATTTTGCAGCCAGCCGGAGGTGGTAAACCGAAACCGCATTCGGTCCGGATGTCGCATCAACCCCTCATAGCCGGATTTGGATATACAAAGAATTTTGTAAACATTCGGATGCGCGGACGCAGCCGCGTTCCCCAAACCGAGCACACTCGCCAAACCAAGTAGAACATCGGTGTCCGGATTAACCGGCAGCGCAGCGACCGCGCGTTTTCGCTCGGCACTTTCCCGATAGAGCCGAGGAAGATCGACCAAACCGCGGCATGTTTTCACCCGCGAGAAGGCGTGAACATCGGCAAAGTAGCGGGCGTAAGGCTGCCACTGCGCGCGCTCCCACCATTGCGATTCATCGCGCAGTAAATGGCAACCACCGGGGAATTGGTCCCCCAGGACCTGGACGGCGATGAGCGCGCTCGGGAGCCGCACCGGCCGCCCGAGGACAATCCAAAGTTTTGCCCCGTTCGTGGAATGAAATTGTCGATCTTTCATTCGCCTCGATAAACGCAACGTGCCGTCGGCGTTTCATGCACCACAATTTCACAAAGTCCCGCGCAGTTCGGCTGCAATTTTTTCCACAACCACGCTGCCATGTTTTCGATCGTGGGATTTTCCAGTCCTTCAATCTCATTCAAATAGGCATGATCGAGAATTTGCAGAAGTGGTTTCATGGCCGCGCCGATCTCGGCATGATCATAAACCCAGCCGCTCACAGGATCGACATCTCCTTCCACCGAAATTTCGATCTTAAAACTGTGTCCGTGCATTTTCCGGCACTTGTGACCTTCCGGTGCGTTCGGCAAAGTTTGCGCTGCTTCAAAAGTAAAATCTTTCGTCAATCGCGCCTGCATCACCGGAAGAATATCGTCGTGCTCGCAGCCTTGTCATCCCGAGCGCACCTATGCGTCGCGGGTTGACGCCGCTCGGTAGCGACGTAGAGGTAGTGCGTTCGCCCCAGGCGGTCCGCGATGAATTTGCGACGGTTTTCAACGCTCCCAGTCATCGTCATTCTGACGTTCGTTTACTTTGGCGCCGGCAAATTGGGACTGAGTCTCGCCTCGCTGCATGCGAGCGCCTCACCAGTTTGGCCGCCAGCCGGTATCGCGCTGGCCGCTTTGTTAGTCCTTGGTTATCGCACTTGGCCGGCAATCTTTCTCGGCGCCTTTCTGGTCAACGTCACCACCGCAGGCAGCGTTGCGACCTCGTTTTTTATCGCGACTGGCAACACGCTTGAAGCGCTGTGCGCCGCCTGGCTGGTGAATCGTTTTGCTGGTGGCACGGACGTGTTCGATCGCATCGCTGACGTGTTCAAATTCGCGGGCGTCGTCATTTTAAGCACAATCATTAGCCCAACGTTCGGCGTGACGAGCCTTGCTCTCGGCGGTTTCGCAGATTGGCACAGTTACGGCGCAATCTGGGTGACGTGGTGGTTCGGGGACGTAACGGGCGATCTGGTCGTGGCGCCGCTCATTATCCTGTGGAGTACGCGGCCGAGGTGGCGCCTGAACCCGGCGCGAGATCTCGAGGTCGGACTTCTTCTCGTTTTACTGGTGGTCCTTGGCGAAGTTGTCTTCGGCGGCTGGTTTCCGATCAGCGCGAATAATTATCCGATCTCGTTTATCTGTGGGCCGATCGTGATCTGGACCGCATTTCGGTTTTCGCGGCGCGAAACCGCTACCGGAATTTTCATCCTCTCCGCGATCGCAATTTGGGGAACACTGCACGGCTTTGGCCCATTTGTGATGGAAACGGCAAATCATTCCCTCCTCATCCTGCAAACTTCGACCGCGGTGATGACTGTAACCGCGCTCGCTCTGGCGGCGGGAATGGCAGAGCGGAGGCGAGCACAAGCCGCGATCGAAGAGCAAAAAGCAACGGTCGAAGCGGCTAACCGGACGAAGGATAATTTCCTTGCCATGCTTTCGCATGAATTGCGCACGCCGCTTACGCCCGTGTTGGCGGCGTTGGACGCGCTCGAATCCGCCTCAGCGCAATCGGCAGAAGGGAAGGCGTCACTCGCCATGATTCGTCGCAATGTCGAGCTGGAAAGCCAGCTCATTGACGATCTGCTCGATCTGACGCGGATCGCCCATGATAAATTGCAATTGAAGTTAGAGCAGATCGACGCGCATCAAACCATCTCCAATGTGACCGAAATCTGTAGAATGGAAGCAGACGCCAGAAAACTGCGCCTCAATCTAAATCTGCGTGCCGGCGGTCACTTTGTCTCCGCCGATCCGGCGAAGTTTCAACAGATCATCTGGAATCTGCTGAAGAACGCCATCAAGTTCACCGGCGAAAATGGCGAGATCATTATTTCGTCATCCAACCCATCACCGCAAGTTTTGGTCGTCAGTGTGCGCGACACTGGAATTGGTATCGATCCCGACTTGATGGAGCGGATCTTCGACCCCTTCGAGCAGGGCGACCGCTCCTTTCAACATCGTTTCGGCGGACTTGGCCTCGGTCTGGCCATTTCCAAGTCGGTAGCTAAGGCACATGGCGGAACTCTCACCGCAAAAAGCGAAGGTCCTGATCGAGGATCGACATTTGTTTTGACGATGAATACGGTGTCGCCGCCGCAACGGCAATTTGTTAGACCAGCCACCATTGCCGCAGCCGAGACTCGCGCTCTTCGCATCCTGCTCGTGGACGATCATGAAGACACCTGCACCGCGCTGGAAAGATTGCTCATGCGCCGGGGCCATCTTGTCGCCGCCATGCGCAATGTGCGCTCGGCCATGGAAGCGGCCGGACGCAATCAATTTGATCTTCTCATTAGCGACATTGCGTTGCCCGACGGCACCGGCATGGAATTGATGGCAAATCTTCGCGCCATGTCCGGCCTGCGCGGAATTGCGATCAGCGGTTTCGGCATGAATGGCGACATCGCGAAGAGTTTGCAGGCTGGTTTTTCCGAGCATCTGGTCAAACCGATAAAGATTGAAAAACTCGAAGCAGCGATCGATCGCGTGACCAGCGCGGAAACT
>JALYUC010000176.1 GCA_030853965.1 Verrucomicrobiota bacterium
GGCCGCAACCACTCAAACCACAAGTAACTTACGCGGTCGGACGACGACGGCGGCGGATCTCCAAAACCGTCGCACCTGCGATAAGACACGCGACCGGGATCACGCTCGCGACCTCGGGAACAGGCACAATGTTCATGGTGAAAGTAATGCCATCGTTGAAGAAGTGGCAGTCCGGATCCAAACCGAAAGCGATATCGCCTCCGTTATTGATGTAGTTCGTGAGCGCGGTGAGTTGGGCAGCGGTGAAATTATAGGTGTAATCCGTTCCCGTAGTCGTAAAAGACTGTTGAAACAGCTTGGTCTTTGCCGTGCCGTTGGCGACGAGACTGATCGGGCTTAAGAATGCATCGACGATGCTCGTGACCGGCACTTGGCTTGGGTCCACATCCTGAATGGTCGCTACGTCAGGGTTAACCGCGGTGTCCAAAAGCCATACAAACAGCATGTTTGGATTCGCGTCCCAGTTCGCAATGTTTTTGAACGTGATGCTGGCGCCGCTGACGCTGATGTTGTTCAAATTAATGTTGTCGATCTTCCACGTGTAGACCAAATGATGATCAAGATCTCCGAGATCGACCGGATTAGGTTGGAAGGTCATTGGCGCGAGAGCGGCTTGGGCGGGGCTCAAGGCCAGGCAGCCTGCGGTGTAAATGGAGGCTAAGAGGAGGCGAGTGACTGATTTCAGGTTCATATGTATTGCGTTTAGCTGTTTAAGGTGATTTACCTGGTGGGAGCAGGCGTATGATTTACGATGTTTTCTATAATTCTCATATTCGACTCTCATTCGTCAATAGAATCTTCATGCCAACCCCAAAATTCTTTTTGCCGCTTCACGGTTTCCCCTAGTCTTTTGACCGTCAAAGTAGGGATTTTGGGGGCTCCGACGACAGGTACCCGGCGACAAGAGAACGCCTCTTTGAGGTGTTCTTTTAGGGTAATGCTTTTTAACTCAAAGCGACGTTGGGCAGCCCTCGGAAATGGGAAATTTTACAAGGAATTTCTCTTGTTGAGCCCGCCCGCTTCGCTAACTTACCGCGCCCGCCCAACCAGCCCTTCGCGCTTCGGCGGATTCCTTTATGAATACAGGCAATATTGTCCAAGTGATTGGTCCCGTCGTGGACGTTGAATTTCCGCAGGAAAAAGGATTGCCGAAGATTTATAACGCGCTCGAGATCGAATACGAGGTCAACGGCAACCCGACCAAGCTTACTTTAGAGGTGCAACAACACCTTGGCGAAAACTGGGTGCGCTCAATTGCGATGTCTTCAACAGAAGGTCTGAAGCGCGGCATGAGCGTGACGGATACTGGCGGACCAATTTCGGTGCCAGTGGGCGAAGGTGTACTCGGACGTCTCTTCAACGTAACGGGCGATCCGGTCGATAATCGCGGCCCGGTCAAATTTACGAAGCGTTATCCAATTCATCGCAAAGCGCCCGACTTAATGGAGCAGGATACAACGGCTTCCATTCTTGAGACCGGGATCAAAGTTATCGATCTCGTTTGTCCGTTCTCGAAAGGTGGCAAGGTAGGTGCGTTCGGAGGTGCCGGTGTGGGAAAAACCGTCATTATCCAGGAACTGATCAACAATATCGCGATGAAGCATGGCGGCTTCTCGGTGTTTGCCGGGGTAGGGGAGCGCAGCCGTGAAGGCAACGACCTTTATCATGAAATGAGCGAAGCCGGCGTGATCGATCAAAAGGACCTCAGCAAATCCAAAGTCGCGCTGGTTTACGGGCAAATGAATGAGCCGCCCGGCGCACGTTTGCGGGTCGCTCTTTCTGCGCTGGCCATGACCGAGTACTTCCGCGACGAACGCAATCAGGACGTTCTGCTGTTCATCGACAATATCTTTCGATTTTCGCAGGCCGGATCCGAAGTCTCTGCTTTGCTTGGGCGCACACCTTCTGCTGTCGGTTACCAGCCGACGCTAGCCGCGGAAATGGGCGACTTGCAGGAACGAATCACGTCGACTACGAAAGGCTCGATCACATCGTTTCAGGCCGTTTATGTCCCGGCGGACGATCTTACCGATCCCGCTCCCGCTAATACATTCGCGCACCTGGATTCCACCATCGTGCTCGAGCGCTCGATCGCGGAGCTCGGAATTTATCCCGCGGTCGACCCCCTGGCCTCAACCTCGAAATCGCTCGCGCCCGAGGTTGTCGGAGATGAACATTACGAAGTTGCTCGCGGTGTGCAGAAAGTTTTGCAACGTTACCGCGACCTCCAGGACATCATTGCGATTCTCGGCATGGACGAATTGAGTCCGGAGGACAAGCTCTCCGTTTTGCGCGCACGTAAGATTCAACGCTTCCTCAGCCAGCCATTCCACGTTGCCGAAGTTTTCACCGGTCATAAAGGCCAGTATGTGCCCATCGCGGAAACGGTGCGCGGCTTCAAAGAAATCCTGGATGGCAAACATGATGAGGTTCCGGAAACGAACTTCTACATGAAAGGCGGCATCGAGCAGATTGCCGAGGGTTGATGGCGACGCTGCGACTCGAAATCGTCACACCGGAAACGAAGACGTACTCCGAGGATGTAGACTTTGTCGTCCTGCCTGGATCGGAGGGTGAGCTTGGCGTTTATCCGAAACATGTACCGCTTTTGACAACTTTGAAGCCAGGCGAGCTGCGCGTGAAAAAAGACGGGCGAGAAACGGTCATGGCCGTGGGCGAAGGCTTCGTCGAAATCAAAGGCGACGCGGTTTCAGTTTTGACAGATATGGCATTGGAAGCAGCGCAGATCGATGAAGCTGCGGCGGAAGCGGCCGTCGAGCGCGCGAAAGCGGCAATGCGAGAAGATCAAGGCGCGGAGAATGTCGCAGCTATTCAGGCGTCGCTGCAAAAGGCGCTCGCCCAGTTGCACGTCAAGCGACGCCGGCACCATTCGTAAGATCGCCAATCGGCGGCCGCAGCAGCGTTCATCGACAATTGCAAACGAAAGCGCCGGAGATTCTCGGGATCATCGCCGGCAACGGCGTTTATCCGCGACTGCTTGCGAATTCGGCGCGCAAAGCCGGCGTGAAGAAGATTGCAGTCGCCGCATTTTCGGGCGAGACCGAACCCGCCCTCGCGCAACACGTTGATGTAATCGAGTGGCTGCGCGTTGGACAGCTAAGCCGGCTTCTAAATTTTTTCCGTGAGCAGAAACTTCATCACGCAATCATGGCCGGACAAATTGCGCCAAAAAACCTTTTCGATTTGCGGCCTGATTGGAAAGCGTTGCTGCTGCTGGCGAAACTAAAGCGGCGTAACGCCGAATCGATCTTTTCAGCGATCGCGGGTGAACTGGCAAATATGGATGTCGATCTTTTGCCAGCTACGACTTTTCTCGACGATTCTCTAGCGCCAAGTGGATTAATTGCCGGGCCGAAGCTTTCGAGGCGCGAAGAAGAAGATGTCGAGCTTGGCTGGAAAATCGCGCGAGAGATTGCCCAACTCGACATCGGGCAGACTGCGATTGTAAAAAATGGAACCGTGCTGGCGGTGGAAGGGTTTGACGGCACAAACGAAACGATCAGGCGTGGTGGAAAATTAGCACGTAAAGGCGCGGTCATGATCAAGATGGCTAAGTCGAATCAAGACATGCGATTCGATGTGCCGGTCATTGGGGTTGAGACGATTCGTGTCGCAGCGGAAGCGGGTTTACGCGTTATCGCAGTGCAAGCCGGACGGACTTTGTTGCTCGAACGAGAAGCGATTGTCGATCTTGCGCAGGAAGCCAGGATTTCGATCGTCGCTCGCTAGTTGCAATCGGCAATCGCAAATCTACAATCTGAAATTCTTTAACGGGGTCTTAGCTCAGTTGGTAGAGCGCCTCAATGGCATTGAGGAGGTCAGGGGTTCGAATCCCCTAGGCTCCATAGCTTCGGCGTGGAACCTACATCTTTTGAAAACACGGTTTTAATTGTGGACTGTTGTAACCGGGCTGCTAAAAGGACAAGTCATTAAAAAGCAAAATCGTTTCCTTCCATCGCTGAATTATTTCGCGGCGTTATTGCTCTCACTGGCGCCAGCGTTTTGCGCTGAAGTCCAAACTGCGAGCTCCGACTCAACGGCGCGCAGCGGCGCGACAGCGCGGGACCTGACCGACTTGAGCCTCGAAGAGCTCTACAATCTCGACGTCATTCAACTGAATGTCATCGGTGGGCATACCCATCCGGCTGGTCAGAAAATGCTGGGCTACGAGTTCATGTATATGGACATGGACGGTCACCTCAATGGAACGGATGACGTGAGCGTGTCACAGATTTTAAAGAAATTTCCCGCGGCTTCGACGGGCATGACCGTCGCGGTGCATATGATCGAGGCAATGTATGCCCCTACCAGTGAGCTAACGCTTATGGCAATGCTGCCCATCAAGGACATCGACATGGATATGATCATGGACGGTGATCGTTTTACCGAGCACTCGTCGGGCGTCGGCGATTTACAGTTGATGACGCTTTACACTTTCCTTGGAAGCGTAAGCAAGGGACACCGCTTAATCCTGGATGCGGGCATAAGTTTTCCGACTGGTTCAATCGACGAGAAAAATACGATCTTCGGAGAAACGTTTACGCTCGAATACCCGATGCAATTGGGCTCAGGCACAGTTGATCTGATGCCGGGGCTAACT
>JALYUC010000186.1 GCA_030853965.1 Verrucomicrobiota bacterium
TGATTGAAGTTTTTTCGCGCACGGGTCTCTACATCGTTGGGTTCAAGGTCCACTGCATGAGCGTTGCGCAAGCGGAGGAATTTTACGGACCGGTGCTGCCGGTGTTGGAAGAAAAGCTGGGGGCGAAAGGCCGTGGCGCCTGGGAGGACATTGTCGCTTTCATGGCCGGCACGAAGCCGAGCGAATGTTCGTCAGAAAAACGCGATGCGCCGGGCAGCGAAAAATGCATCGCCATCGTTTATCAAGGTCAGGACGCTGTGCGCAAAATCCGAGAAGTTCTTGGCCCGACCGATCCGGCGAAAGCGCCGCCCGGGTCTATTCGAAAGGAATTCGGACAGACGATCATGATCAACGCCGCCCACGCCTCCGACTCCGTCGAGAACGCGAAACGCGAGATGGCCATCGTTCGAGTAGACGAAAACAATTTCAAACCTTTGATTGAAAACTTTTACCGCCGCAAATAGGCTGCGCTCCTTGATTTTCTTAACCCACTAAGATCGACATGGAAATTTCCGAACGCGCCGCGCAACTGACTCCATCCCTGACGCTGTCGATCGATAGCAAAGCCAAGGCAATGAAAGCCGAGGGTATCGATGTTTGTGGGTTTGGCGCGGGCGAACCCGATTTCGATACACCAGAGCACATCAAGCAGGCCGCGATCGAGGCGTTGCAAGCTGGATTCACCAAATACACGCCGAGCTCCGGAATTCCCGAATTGCGCCAGGCGATCGCGGAGAAATTGGCGGCAGACAATCAACTCACTTATCGCGCGAGCCAGATCGTGGTGAGCAACGGTGCGAAACACTCGTGCTACAACGCTGTGCTCGCGATCTGTCAGCCCGGGGATGAAGTCGTCATTCCCTCGCCCTACTGGGTCAGTTATCCGGATATGGTGCGATTGGCGGGCGCGGAACCCGTCATCGTTCCGACGATGGAGCGGAATTCATGGAAAATGCGCGCCGAAGACTTCGAGAACGCAATGACGCCGCGCACGAAGATGTTGATCCTGAACAGCCCGTGCAACCCTAGCGGATCGGTTTATACGCGCGAAGAAATACAGGCGATTGTCGATGTTGCAGCCGAAGAGGACATCTACATTTTGTCCGATGAGATTTACGAGAAGCTCGTTTACGACGACGTCAAACACGTTAGCGTGGCGTCGTTGTCGAAGGAAGCATACGATCTCACGATCACGGTCAATGGCTTTAGCAAATCTTACGCGATGACCGGCTGGCGTCTGGGTTATTTGGCCGCGCCCGAAGCAGTGGCGAAGGCGGTCGATTCCATCCAAAGTCACACCACGGCGAATCCGTCGTCGTTTTCTCAACGCGGCGCGCTTGCGGCGCTGAAAGGCGATCAGCAGCCGCTTGCGGATATGCGGGAAGAATTCGATATGCGGCGCAATTACATGTTCGATCGCATTTCGAAGATTCCAAATGTGACCGCAGTCAAACCGCAGGGCGCATTTTACGTGCTGGTCAACATCAGCCAGCTCGGTCTTACCTCGCAAAACTTTGCTGACCGTTTATTGAGCAAGTCAAGCGTTGCGGTCATTCCTGGCGCCGCCTTCGGCGACGATCGCACCGTACGACTGAGCTACGCCACCAGTATCGACGTTATCAAGAAAGGTCTGGATCGGTTCCAGGATTTTTGCCGGACGCTGTAATTTGTCATCCCGAACCGCACAGACGGTGAGGGATCTCACAATCACGCGCTGCGGGAACTTGGCTTCAGAGGCGTTAACGCCTTCGATGAAAACGCGCGCAGTGCCTTTTTGAGTGATCAACCACCTCGCGAGAGGTTCCTCGCTTCGCTCGGAATGACACGCTAAGTGTTTTGGATGCCGTCTGGCTACCTCGCCCTCGTTCTACACGCCCATCTTCCGTTTGTTAGGCATCCCGAGCACGAGCACTTTCTCGAAGAAGAGTGGTTCTTCGAGGCAATCACCGAGTGTTACATTCCGCTGCTGCGGATGATGCAGCAGCTGGTCAGCGAGAGCGTGCCGTTCAAGCTGACGATGTCACTGACGCCGACGCTCTGCGCGATGTTGCAGGACGGGCTCCTGCAGAAGCGTTACGTCGAACATCTCGATCTTTTGATCGATCTCTCGCGCCGCGAGATAGAACGGAATCGCGATCATCCACAGCTTGCAGACCTTGCCCGGTTCTACTTCGAGCTTTTCTCGGCAAATCGCCGCTTTTTTGTCGACGAATGGATGTGCGATCTGCTCGCCCCTTTTCGCCTGTTGCGCGAAACTGGCGTGCTCGAAATCATCGCGTCCGCCGCGACCCACGCGGTGCTGCCGTTGCATTCGCGAGAAGCGGCGCGCGCGCAGGTTCTCATCGGCCGGGATGCATATGTCGATCTTTTCCAGGCCGAGCCAACAGGATTTTGGTTGCCCGAGTGCGCTTACGAACCAAAGCTCGATTCAATATTGCAGGAAGCGAACATTCGCTGGTTCATTCTCGATACGCATGGGTTGATGTTTGGAAAACCGCGACCGCGGCGCGCGATCTACGCGCCGTGTTACACGCCGGCCGGACCGGCTGCGTTTGCGCGCGATCGCGATTCAAGCCGGCAAGTCTGGAGCGCGCAGGAAGGTTATCCCGGCGATCCGGCCTATCGAGAATTCTACCGTGACATTGGTTTCGATCTTCCGTTCGAGCATCTCGGGCCGGTCGCGCGCGGGACAAGAAAGTTTTCCGGCGTGAAATACCACCGAATAACAGGGCGCCATTCCGAAAAGGAGTTTTATGATCGCGAAGCGGCGGAAAAAGCAGCGGACGCGCACGCGAGTCATTTTCTCGAGCAGCGTCGCTCGCAACTTCGGGAGACCGCCGCATTGGATTTCGATCCAATCATCGTTGCTCCGTTCGACGCCGAATTATTTGGACATTGGTGGTTTGAAGGTCCGCGTTTTCTCGAGTTGCTCATTCGCAAAGTCGCATTCGACCAAAAAGATTTTCGTCTGACGACACCCAGTGAATTTCTCCAGAGTCATTCCACGCAGCAGACGATCGAGCCGGCCGCTTCGACATGGGGTGACAAAGGGCATCTGGAAGTCTGGCTCGATCCGGCGAACACCTGGATATATCCTCAGCTACACGCGGCCGCGCGACGTATGAGTGAGGTCGCACGCACAAATGCGAATGACGCGACATCGTTTGCCGATCGCGTCCTTAAACAACTGGCGCGCGAACTATTATTGGCGCAGGCGAGCGATTGGGCGTTTTTGATAAAGACGGGAACCGCAAAGGAATACGCAACAAAGCGAACGACAGAACATCTTGCCCGTTTCACGCGATTGCACGATCAGCTTGCCGCCAACGACGTTGATGAGAAATTTCTCGCCGATTGTGAGTGGCGCGACAATATTTTTCCAAACGTGAATTGGCTCTATTACTGTAGCGGCGGTCTATGACCGTCGCTGAAATTAGTGCGACGCTCATAGAGCGCCGCTACAACAAATGATAAAGAAAGTTAACGCCGCGCTCCTAGTCGCCCTGGCTTCATTGTGCGTCTTGAGCGCGCAGGAATCACCCACGCCGGGTGCGTCGCCAATTCCAAGTGCGACACCCACGCCTTCACCAACTCCACCTCCCGCACCCGCGCGTAGTGTGCGCATCAGTTTCCTTCCTCCGCCATTGGAAGGAACGATTAGCCTAGGCGTTTACGATTCGAGCAGAAAAATCGTTCGCGTTCTTGTCCAGGAGGGCGATGTCGATGAATTCGAGGTTGGCGCGGATGCGTTGATCGTGAAATGGGATGGGAAAAACGATCGCGAAGAAGATTTGCCGGCGGGCAAATATCAGGCGCGCGGGTATCTCGTCGGACAATTCAAGGTGGAGGATTTAGGAAAGGCGGAAACTCCGCCTCCAGATTCGACTGCGATGGATCATGTGCAGGTGAAACTGGTTGCCAATCCGTTATCGAAGAACGCCCGATTGATTGTCGATCTTGCGGTGGGCTTCGATGAAGAGAGCATTTTTCTCAAGACGACGGATGGTTTGCCGCTGTTCACCGTGATTCAAACGCCGCAGTTGGTCCGCGCATCCATCACAAAAAACGGTGAGAAGGCAGTTGATATCTGGGCGGATGGCGGCGCAGCGGTGGAACAAATTCGCGTTTCCAATGTCGACAAGATGATGGCTTTTGATTGCGGTGAATTTGAATTGAAGTAAGTGCCGCTGGTCAGCACTCTTTGTTAATTAGCACAGCATGGCGACCGAACTTCAACACACTTTAAGCAAAGCTGCTGGATTCAGCGGTACGTCGCTGCATACGGGTGAAAAGGTAACGCTGAAACTTCAGCCCGCGCCGGTTGATCACGGGATCAAATTCAAGCGTAAAGATTTGCAGGATGAGCCGACGATCGACGCAAAGATCGAGAACCTGAAAACGGTCGAGCGCGCGACGACGATCGGCGAAGGCTCGGTGCGCGTGCACACCGTTGAGCACGTGCTCGCGGCGCTTTCCGCGATGGGCGTAGACAACGCTCTCGTGGAAATGGATGCGAACGAGCCACCGATTGGCGACGGCAGCGCGCAAGCGTATGTCGATGTGATCAAGCGGGCCGGCGTCGCGCCGCAGGAAGGAGCACGGAAATTTTTGGATGTGCGTGAACCAATGCATGTCGAATCGAAAACGGGCGCACTGCTCATCTTGCTTCCGGACGACAAGTTTCGCGTTTCCTGCACGCAGGCCGGGCCGAACAATCGGTTCACTCAGTTTTTGTCGATGGAAGTGACGCCAGCGATTTTCGAACGCGAAATCGCGCCGGCGCGCACGTTCGTTTATTACGAAGACGTCGAGACATTGATGGAGAAAAATTTGATCAAGGGTGGCAGTCTGGAAAATGCCATTGTTGTGCGCGGCGAGGCGGTCTTAAGCAAAGAGCCGCTGCGATTTCCGGACGAATTCGTCCGGCACAAAATTCTCGACATCATCGGCGATCTTTCGCTGGTCGGTCCACGGATTCGGGGCCACATCGTGGCGGTGAAACCGGGGCATGGTCCCAACGCAGAACTGGCGCGGATGCTCGCGCGCGAGCAAACGCGACGCAGCGCGCTAGCGTCACCGCGGCCGATACCGCCCGGCGAAGGCGGTATCGCCACGGATGAGATCATGCAAATCTTGCCGCATCGTTATCCGTTCCTGATGGT
>JALYUC010000194.1 GCA_030853965.1 Verrucomicrobiota bacterium
CAAAGTCGTGAAGTCGGACAAACAACCTTTTGAAATCAAACCGCAGGAGCGTTCCGTCTGGATTTGTATGTGCGGTCTTTCCAAGAATCAGCCCTTCTGCGATGGTTCGCACAAGACGGTGAGCGACGAAGAAGAGGGCAAAACGTACGAGTACGATTCGCAGGGACATCGTCATGAAGTCTAATTTCAACTATGAGCGAAAACACACTCTGCTGGACAGATATCCCCGTCGCAAATCTCGATCGCGCGACGAAATTTTACTCAGCCGTTCTCGGCCAGGAGGTAAGGAAAATGTCGGAGCAAGGATTCGAATACGGACTCTTACCACATGAAGAACAGAACGCGTCCGGATGTCTGTGTGTGGGTAGTGATAGCGCAGGCAGTGAGAACAAGCCGTCACAAACCGGACCGCTCATTTATTTATCGGTTGAAGGTCGCCTCGATGACGCGGTAAAAGCTGTGAAATCGAATGGCGGGAAAGTTTTGGAAGAGAAAACGCAAATCGGGCCGCACGGTTTTCGCGCTGTGATTGTTGATTCGGAAGGGAATCGGCTCGCGCTCCATTCTTCCGCGGTCTAATCTTTGATCGATGGGAGATCCACGAAACGTCGCGCACAACAAGAGGGTCGCGCAGGAGAAACACCACAAAGGCGCGGAGCCGGGCAAGAAACACGCCCCGCCCGAAGGCGGCGGCGCGGCGCAGCCCGGCGAGACTCCGAAGCCAGGCCAAAAACCTGACGCAACTCAACTGGAGAAGTCACTCGCCATTTTGGCCAAGCTTAGGGAGATGGAATTTCACTCGCGCGGAAACATCGAAAAGCTCGCGGAACTCAGCTTGACGATCGAGGACGAGCTCAAGCAGAAGCCTTTCGTTGAACCGATCGGAGCTGTCTACTCCGCGCAGGACGCCTTTCATTCCAAAATCGCCACGTTGATTGAAGCTTACGCAGCGGAGTGTGAGCGTCTAAAACCGGCGGGATAAGTCTCGTGCGAAGCCACCGGTTTCCGCTACAGATTCGGCAAGGTAGAGGCGATTGACCTCAATCGCCTTAGCGCGGGCATAATTACGCGACGGATCCAAGGCAGTTCGGCCTCCTGCGCGCCAAAGCGCTATGGCGGCGGCGCAGAAGCGCCCCTACCTAAAATACGAATTTGTAAATCAGCCCGGCGAGTCCACTGCCGAGCACGACTGGGATGATGTTCCACTTCCAGCGGAGCATTCCGATAAAAGCGATCGTGCAGATCACGGCGGCGAACCAATCGACATTCCCATTCGACGGAAAGATGACGCGAACACCGAACCACACCGCAAGATTTAGAATCACGCCGACGACCGCCGCGGTGACGGTTGAAAGCGCAGCGCTCAGTTGTTTCGCGCCGCGTAACTTTTCGATATAAGGCGCGCCGAGAAAAACCCAAAGGAAACAGGGGACAAATGTTGCCCAGGTAGTGATGAGCGCACCGAAGGTCGCGGCGAAAAGCGGCGGCAGGTTACCGGGATGATTCCACGCGCCGAGAAAACCGACGAACTGCAAAACCATGATGAGCGGGCCAGGAGTTGTTTCGGCGAGACCAAGGCCATCGAGCATCTGATCGGCGCGGAGCCATTGATAATGATCGACCGCTTGTTGCGAAACGTAGGGCAGGACGGCATACGCGCCGCCGAACGTCACGACCGCGGCTTTGCTGAAGAAAATTCCTTCCCGAAAAATCGTGTGCCCAGTCCCAAGAAAAATTCCGCCGCAGACGAGCGGTAAAGACCAAATCACGATCCACATCGCGCAGATCTTCAGCACGCGAAGAAGAGATGGTTGCGAAGATTCCGCTGCGCTTTCTTCGAGTGAAGATGTCGATCTTGTTCCATGCTCGAGCGCCACGGAAAAATATTGCGGCAGAATTTTTCCACCGATTAATCCAAGCAGCCCGGCGCTCAGGATAATTAATGGGAAAGGAACGTGAAAAAAATAGATCGCGACGAAGGCGCCGGCGGCGATTGCCCACATAACGGCGTTCTTCAGCGCCTTACTCCCAATGCGAATAACAGCCGCAACCACAATCGCGAGAACGGCCGGTTTCAACCCGTAAAAGATCGCGGCAATCGCGGGAACGTGGCCAAACGCGACGTAAACATAACTCAAGGCCCAAAGAATGAAGATGGATGGAATGACAAAGAGCGCGCCGGCCACGATGCCGCCGCGCGTTTTATGCAAAAGCCAGCCGATATAAACGGCGAGCTGTTGCGCTTCCGGGCCGGGAAGCAGCATGCAAAAATTCAGCGCGTGAAGAAAATGCGGTTCGCTGATCCATTTTTTCTTCTCGACCAGCTCCGTGTGCATGATCGCGATCTGGCCGCTCGGCCCGCCAAATGAGATGAAGCCGAGTTTGAGCCAAAAGCGAAATGCTTCATGAAAGCTCGGTGCCGGTGCCGCATTCATAATCGCCGCAGAAACGCGTGAAGGCCCTCAAAACATCGAAGGCCCGAGGCCAAAATGTCGTTATCAGACATCCCTTCTTTCGCCCAGCCTTTCAGGACGCGATCGATGCCGATGCATTCATTGCGCTGGAACTTGTCGTCGTCGAGATCGGCATCGTGAATCATCTCGCCCATTTTGCGTACGGTCTTGTCGCGTATATCGAAACGTTTTGTGAGAGTCTCGAACGTGCAGTCATCGCCGTGATGCGAAAACTCCGCATCCAGCATATCGAATGAAACCGCCCCGGGTTTCGCCGACGCCGCGCTCGCGAACGCGAACTTTGCTTTCGGATCGATGAAGTTTCGAATGAGCCAGGCGGAGCCGACGCGATCGATCTCCGGTCGAGGACGCGTGACCCAGGTTCTGGCCTGATAATTCTTCGGATCGATTCTAGGGAGCGCGCCTTCTTTTCCTGTCCTCTCCATTTTGCGCAGGAGCATTTCAATATCTTGCGCGCGCGGACTGTTGAAAAAATCAATCTCGCGAAGCTCGTGAAACTGCCGCTTCATCCGCGCCAGTTTATCCACGAAATCCTGCGCCGCCGATTTCTTGCCGCGACCTGTCAATGCGCGCAGAGCCTTGTTCAGGGCAGCGTATTCTTTGTCGCGCGCTTTATTGAAACGCTCCACCAGCTTTTCGTTTGGAAGACCCTCGATCTCGCGGACGCGCACAAGTGTAGCATCGCCACCTGAGTCGCGGATTAGTTTGGTCAGCCACTGAAAATGCTCATAATGGGCTGGCCGATCCGGCAACAGATACGTAGAGGTGGTGAGCTGAAGCGCTCCGATCTTCTTGAAGCGCCGCCAGACGGCAACCCTCTCGGTATTCCGATGGGCCGGAAGACTGTAGAGAAGCAGCAACCACGGGATCTGATCCATTTCTATTCCTTACCCTTTATGTTTGAAATACGTATTGCAAAGTATATTTGCGCTTACATCTAGTGGGCTTAACGTAACCGAAATCAAATAATACAACTATGAAAACAATCATCACATCATCGGTATTGGCAGTGGGTCTGGCGCTTTGTTTGCCATTCGCACTGGCGAAAGAGAAAAAACACGAAGAGGAAAACATCAGTATTTCTGACGTTCCGGCCGCGGTAATGAAAACCGCGGAGAGCGAAGCCAAAGGTGGAAAAATCGTTCGCTGGGAAAAAGAGGGCGCGAACTACGAAGCCGTCATCGACAAGAGTGGCAAGGAATGGGGCGTCAAGATCGA
>JALYUC010000213.1 GCA_030853965.1 Verrucomicrobiota bacterium
TTTCACTCATTGAGCCGGTGAGCGCAAAAATCGTGCGTGAGCAAATTGAAGTTCTTGCCCAGAGCTTTCCGATCGCCGCGATAAAAACCGGATTGCTCTGTTCAGCGGAAATCGTTTCCGCCGCAGCCCGCGCGATTGTCGATCTTGTCCGCCAACGGACGGACTCGCCGGGGCGAGCACAGAGAATTCCGCTCGTCATCGATCCGGTGATGATCGCGACGAGTGGGAAGCAGCTTCTGCAGTCGGAGGCGGTCGGCCTTTACGAAAAGGAATTGTTCCCGCTCGCGACCTTAATCACGCCAAACCTCGACGAAGCCGCCAAGTTACTTG
Organism: Verrucomicrobiota bacterium; assembly: GCA_030853965.1. GTDB lineage: Bacteria > Verrucomicrobiota > Verrucomicrobiia > Chthoniobacterales > UBA10450 > JALYUC01. Next base: position 331 of record JALYUC010000213.1, read on the forward strand.
GCGAGCAGATTCAAGATCGAGCCTCAATGGAAAGCGCAGCCGAAGCGCTCCAGAAAAAATATGGCGTCGCGATTTTGTTGAAAGGCGGCCACCTCGACGGCGATCACGCGGTCGATCTTCTTTTCGCGGATGGAAAAATCACTGAGTTCAGCGCGCCATTTACTCGCGGCGTGGCCACCCATGGAACAGGCTGCACTTACTCGGCCGCAATCACAGCCGGGCTAGCTGTGGGATTATCATTGGAACCCGCGATTCGTCGCGCGAAAAAATTTGCCAGCGTTTCCATCGCGCAACATTTCCGGTGGACGTCGAAGGCCGGCAAAAATATCGACGCGCTTAATCATTCAGCGTCGACCGGGAGCGCTTAGAACCCTTCGGGTTTTTCTTTGTCGAAATCTGAGGAGCAGCCGAACGCCCAGTTTTTTCCCAACGTTTACGCGCCATCGCATCCGCAGCCGCGGCGGTTTCCGCTTGTTTTTTGCTTCGGCCGCTGCCTTCTCCCAAGAGGATTCCCTCCCAGACAGCCTGCACCACGAATGTTTTTTCGTGCTCGGGTCCGGTTTCCGAAATTGTTTCGTAGACCGGACTCTGCGGCGAAATGCTCTGCAACAATTCCTGGAGATACCCCTTCGGGTTGATATCGACAGGTTCCTCGGCCAGCTGCTCGAGGTCGGATCGCGCCTGCGCGAGAATGAATCGCCGGGCCGTTTCCAGATCGCTATCGAGATAGATCGCGCCGATCAACGCCTCAAACGCGTCGGCCAAGGTCGACGTTCGCTCACGCCCTCCGCTCGCTTCTTCGCCGCGTCCCATCATTAGATAGCGCCCGAGATCGAGCGCGGCGGCGTGGGCTTTCAACGTTTCGCGTGAAACGAGCCGTGACCGCAACTTCGTCAATTGCCCTTCGGCTTCGCCGCGAAAATGATGATAGAGATGCTCGGTAATGACAACCTGCAGGATCGCATCACCGAGAAATTCGAGTCGTTGGTTATCGAAATGTTTCCTCTGCGTTTCATGCCCGACACTCGGATGCGTTAACGCTTCCTCAAGCAAAAGCGGATTGCGAAACTTGTAACTAATCCGTTCCTCAAGCAGGCGCACGTTACCGCTTTCCATAGATTTCAAGAGAGGTCACCAGATCCAGGGCGCGCTGCAAAACCGAGTCGCGCGGGGCTAAATTCGCCTGCGAACGCCCACGCCGTTGTTCGATTGATTCCAACTCTGGATTCGTCCCAGCCATCAGCGCCGCTTCATTCAGATGTGGACGTTCCGTTTCGTAGATAAACGGTCCCATTCCTTTCTCCGCGCTTGCGTGAAAGATTTGTCGCTTGTCGACCGGCGACATCTCTACCGGTAAATCCGGTTTTACGCCTGCTGGATATAATGAGTGACCGTCCGGCGAAACAGCTTCCGACACCGCTACACGCAAAATCTTTCCACTCGGAAGTGGCAAATCCGAATATTCGACCGCGCGGCCCGCCGTCGATTGACCGATGATCAACGCCTTATCGTAGAAGCGCAGTGCACCGGCAAATGCTTCGACTCCACCGCCCGTATCGCCGTCTGCCAACACTACGATTAATCCTTGATAGGAAGGATCGCGATCTGAATTGAAGGCGCGGTCCTGTTTCCCCTGTTTGCGCAAAGAAAACAGCATTTTGCTTTTCGGGCAGAAACGCTTGGCGAACTCTGCGGAAATATTAAAGTCGCTCGCGGAGCTGGCGCGAAGATCGACAATTAACGCATCGATTTTTTTGGCGGCGAACTCTGCGAGTTTCTTTTCCATTGCCTGGAGATTCGCCGTCGTGAACGTACCGAACCGCAAGTAACCGATATGGCCCTCCAGGAGTTCACCATAAAAGGGACTCGGCAGTTCGGATGGCGCAGATCCCTTATCCGGCAGCAGCATCAACCCCGGTCCCAATCGAACCATCAATCCTTCGAGCGTAGCGCGATTTAATTGCGTTTCGTTGATCGCATCCGGATCCGTAAAGTTGCTTTTTAATAGCGCGATGGCCGCTTGCAGATCCGCGGAGTTTAACGAGTTGATCAGTTCTTCGGTCGTTGGCGCGGCGGGAGAAGATTTTGAACCGGCCGCCGCACTGGTTGCGGGCGAAGACGATGGCGTCGGCGATTGCGCTAGTGCCGCTATCGCCGTTAAAAAGCCAATCGATGCCAGACAGATAACCCGAATCATCAGTGCTTTCGATGCTAGCGGGCGATGGCGCTGAGAGCAATATCGCGTCGATAATGGCAGCCTTCGAAATGGATCCGCGATACCGCCTCGTAAGCGGTGCTACGCGCAACGTCGATTGTCGATCCAAGCGCCGTGACGGCAAGAACACGGCCTCCGGCCGTAACCACTTCGCCATTGACGCGCTTCGTTCCGGCATGAAAAACATAAACGCCGTCCACTTTTGACGCAGCGTCGAGACCTGAAATCGCTTTCCCCGTCTCGTATTTCTCCGGATAACCGCCTGAGGCCAGAACAACCGTGACTGCGGCCTGCTCGTCCCATTCAAGGGCGCAATCGTCGATCTTGCCTTCGATGGTGGCTTCCAATAATGGCAATAAATCAGATTTCAGTCGCGGCAAAATCGCCTGCGTCTCCGGATCCCCGAAACGGCAATTGAACTCAAGAACCCGCGCGCCGCTGGCATCGATCATCAAACCGGGGAAAAGCAAACCGCGAAACGCAATTCCTTCTTCGCGCAATCCGCGCAACAAAGGCTGCATGATTTCTTTTTCGAACTGTGATGCCAGATCGCTGTTCCAATTATTCGACGGGCTGAAAGCGCCCATCCCGCCAGTGTTCGGACCCTGATCATCATCGAAAACGCGCTTGTGATCCCGCGCGGTTGCGAGCAATCGATAATCTTTTCCATCGACCAAGGCGTGCAGCGAACATTCGGTTCCTCGCAAAAATTCCTCGATTACAATCCGCCGGCCGGCAGCGCCGAAACGGCCTCGTTTCATCATCGCGTCGATTGTCGATCTAGCCGCGGCTGCGTCCGGCGCGATGATTACGCCTTTGCCGAGCGCGAGTCCGTCCGCCTTAATCACGATCGGGAACTTCAGTTCTTCGCAGTAACGCAGCGCTTCGTCGCTGTCCGAAAACGTCCGTGCGCGCGCGGTCGGGATGTTTTGTGAACGCATCAATTCCTTGGCAAAGATTTTTGAGGACTCGAGTCGCGCTGCCGATTTCGTCGGCCCAAAAACGCGCAAATTTTCAGAGCCGAAAAGATCGACAATCCCGGCGGCGAGCGGATCGTCCGGTCCGACGACGGTTAGATCGACATGATTCTCCTTGGCGAAACGGAGCAATTCGGGCAGATCAGTCGCCGGAATCGCAACGTTGTCCGCCAGTTGCGATGTGCCGCCATTTCCAGGCGCGCAAAAAATACGGTCGACACCGGAAGATTGCCCCAGTTTCCAGGTCAGCGCGTGTTCGCGGCCCCCGCTCCCGATGACAAGAATCTTCACACGCGCAACAATGCCGTGGCATCGGCATCCTGCCGATGAAATTTACGCGCTGGAAGCCCGCGCCACTTCGGCCGGCAAGATCGACAATTCCAATTTTTCAGTATGGCGAATAATCAACAACTTTGCCGTCACTCCAATTTGTTCGCCGACCAGCATTTTGTGGAGCTCGTGGACGCTTCCAATCGCATGATCATCGAAGGCGATGATGAGGTCGCCTTCGCGCACACCAGCACGCTCCGCCGGGCTATTTTTCTCCACGGATACGACCAGCACGCCCGTTTCCACGGGCAGGTTGTAAAAGCGCACGACGCGCCGATGCAGCGGCACATTTTGGCCAGCCACCCCGATATAGCTGCGTCGAATCTTTCCGTCGCGAATAAGCCAACCGGCCACGAGTTTGGCGGTGTTACTGGCGATGGCGAAACAAATGCCCTGCGCCGGACGAATCATCGCTGTGTTCACGCCGATAACTTCTCCCGCGGAATTGACCAGCGGCCCGCCGGAGTTACCCGGATTCAAGGCCGCGTCGGTTTGAATGATATTGTCGATCAAACGGCCAGATTGCGAATGCATTGAGCGACCAAGCGCACTGATCACTCCGGCGGTGACACTGGCTTGAAAGCCGAGCGGGTTTCCAATGGCGATGGCGAGTTGACCGACACGCAGATTCTCCGAGTCGGCCAACCTGACGTGGCCAAGTCGCGGCGCGTCAATGCGAATCACGGCGAGATCAGTCTCCGGATCGTCGCCGATCAGCTGCGCGGGATATTCGCGGCCATCAGATAAATTTACCGTGATCTGAGTGGCGTCATGCACGACGTGGCTGTTGGTCAAAATAAATCCGTCCGGCGCAATGATGAAACCCGAGCCGCTGCCACCGATCTCCCGGGCGCCCTGCCGGCCGCGCCGTTGTTGTTTGATGTCGATGTTGACGACGGCTGGGGCGACGCGCTCGGATGCGCTAACTACGGTGCGCGAGTATTCATCAAGTAACGCGGCGTCATTCTGACTTGGATTCTGGCCCGTTACGTTCGGCGGTGTGGAAGCTGATTGGTCCAACAGGCCCTCCGCCATCCACTCAACATTTCTGCTCATAAGAAAAGATCGGCTAAGGGAATTTGCAGTCAATACCGGTTAGCGCCTGCTATACCCCCTAAAAGGAATGTTACTCCCTGCTTGCACCTGTCACCGGGCGGAGTAAAAACGCAGGCATGGCCAAAGCTTCCTCGCCACCTTCCGTCATGCACGCGCAGTGCCCCTCGCGTCTGGTCCTCGATCGGATCGCCGACAAATGGACGGCGCTCATTATTCAGGTTCTGGCGCGCGGCACCATGCGCTACGCTGCCTTGCAACGCGAGATCGGAGACATTTCGCAGAAGATGTTGACGCAAACATTGCGCAGTCTGGAGCGCGACGGGCTGGTCCAACGGAAAGTTCACCCGGTTGTTCCTCCAAAAGTGGAGTATGCGCTCACCCGACTAGGGCGGACTTTGATCGAGCCGTTGCACGCGCTTTGTAAGTGGTCGGAAAAACATTTACCTGAATTGCAAGCGAACCGCGCGCGGGCAAAGGCGAAAGCGCCGGCGCCGGTCTGACGAATAGTTGTCGATCTTACGATGCATCCATCGGAGACGATCGTTCTTCTCTTGGCGCTCGTGGCCGCCTTGGTCGTAATCGCACGCAAGCTAGCGCTGCCGTATCCGGTCCTGCTCGTCATCGGCGGGCTCGCGGTAAGTTTTATCCCGCACTTGCCGGGAGTGAAACTCAACCCCGAGGTCGTTTTCTTTTTCTTCCTGCCGCCCCTGCTTTATCCAGCGGCGCTGTTCACGTCATGGCGTGATTTCCGAAGAAACCTGCGACCAATTCTTTTGCTCTCGATTGGATTGGTTCTGACCACGATGATCACTGTCGCTTGGGTTGCGCATATGTTCGTCCCGGCAATTCCCTGGGCGGCCGCTTTTGCGCTCGGCGCAATCGTTTCGCCGCCCGACGCAGTTGCCGCGACCACCGTGATCCGTCGCCTCTCCGTGCCGCATCAGATCCAGGTAATTCTGGAAGGCGAAAGCCTGGTGAACGACGCGACGGCGCTGGTCGCGTTGCAATTTGCGATCGCCGCATTAATGAGCGGCAGTTTTTCAATCAGTCACGCGACCGTCCGGTTTATCCTAGTTGCAGCCGGCGGCATCGGTGTTGGATTGCTCGTCGGTTTCATTATGCGAGCCGTGCAACGCCGCCTGGATGATCCGCCGGTGCAGATCACGCTCTCATTGCTCACACCGTTTCTCGCCTATTTGCCGGCAGAGCGTCTGCATGTTTCCGGCGTGCTCGCGACAGTCGCGGCCGGTATCTATCTCGGTTGGCATTCGCCGCTCATTGTCAAAGCTCGCTATCGTCTCCAAGCTTTTGCCTTTTGGGAAATCGTCGTCTTTCTCCTCAACGGATTCATCTTCATCGCGATCGGTCTGCAGCTTCCCGGAATTTTGCGCGCATTGCAGGGCGAATCGCTCGTCGCGTTGATCAATGACGCATTGCTGATTAGCGCTGCGGCGGTCCTTGTCCGCATCGCCTGGGTGTTTGCCGCGACGTATCTGCCTCGTTTGTTCAGTAAAAGATTGCGCCGGCGCGATCCTTACCCCGGCTGGCGAAATGTTGTGGTGGTGTCATGGGCGGGCATGCGCGGGGTCGTCTCGCTCGCGGCCGCATTCGCCCTGCCCTTTACGCTTAGCGACGGAAGTCCGTTTCCCGGCCGCAGCTACATTCTCTTTTTCACGTTCTGCGTGATTCTGGTTACACTGGTTGGCCAGGGTCTGACGCTGCCATTGTTGATTCGGAAACTCGGTGTGAAAGACGACGGTTTGACCGATGAAGAAGAGCGTTCGGCGCGACTCGAAGCAAATAAGGCCGCCATTCAAATGATCGAGAAGGCGACAAACAACAGCGATTTTTCTACAGAGGTTCTGGGTCGACTCCGCGCGGAGTATAACGATCGACTGCAACAATTGCAGCAATGTTGCGAGGCGAGTGGAAATCCGAGCGGTGAGGTCGCGACCCCGCAATATCAACAGCTCCAATACGAGGCACTCCGGCTCGAGCGCGAAACGATCATTCGTTTGCGCAACGAACATGTGATTAACGACGAGGCGTTGCGCCGGATTCAGCGCGATCTCGATCTAGCCGAAGCGCGGCTCACTGGCGATTAGTTAATCAAAATCCGTAGCGCGCGGGCCATTCGGTAGCGGCGGCGCCAAGTTCGGTTGCGCAAGCTTTCAGCTCATTCTCAAAAAATCGAGCGAGCGTTGAACGCATTTCGTTGCTCAAAGGCAATTTTGCCTTCCCGGCCTTGGCGTTGTGATCCGGCTTCAAATCTCCGCTCGGTTTCTCCGGATCGCCTCCAAGATTTTGGATGATGTCGCGGCGCAACGCAGCCGGATTCCTTTTCAGATCGTCAAAGAAATAAATTTGGAATTGATCCGGACGAATACACTTTCGCCAGCGTGCTACGGTTTTGCTTGGAGACGAGCGTGCCACGATTTCCGGTCGCTCCAAATTGCGTGTCACCATATCCGCGTCGGTCAGGTCTGGTGGATTGATCAATCCGTGGCGCACCCACATCGACAATTGAGACCAGGCCCGCTCGACCGGATCGCGCGCAATAAAGATGACCTTCAAATTCGGGAAGTAAGCAATGATTCGCTGAATGATGTCTTCTTGAAGCGTCGAATATCCGGGCGTGATGTCGCCGGAGATAAGCGAAGATTTCGGCGCAAACAATGCGGCATACGTTGGCAGGTCGATTTGCGATTGGGCGCACAATGTTTTCATTGCCTCGAGAAACCGGATATCGCGTTCGTCACGCGCGCCCTCGCGCGCCGTCTCCAAACGATCTCGCTTTTTCCCGGCGCGTGCCCGGCCCAATCGATCGAAGTAATGCAGTTCCTTCAGTGGCGGCATCCAAAAATCAGGATGGGCACGCAGCTGTTCATATAGCCAGCCCGTCCCTGCTTTCTGCGCGCCAATGCACAGGAAATCCGGTCCAACATTGCCGGTATTTCGCTGCGTTGGAGTCTCCTCTCCCATTTCGAGAACAACTTAGACCAGTTGCGCGCCGCGCTGCGAATCACAAATTGAAACCAATGGCGCGCAAGATCGACATCAACGGAACTTTGGGTGAATCGATCAACCGTATCTTTCTGCTTTCGCCCGCCTATGCCGGTGGGGAGCGCGCGCGCATGATCATGAGCGAACGCGCTCAGTTTGATCTCGCGCAGCGACTGCGGGGCAAGAAAGGCGCAACCATCGCCGAAGTTTTTACGTTCCTGAGCGGACTTTATTTCCGGGGAAAAATTGCCTATGCAAATGTGTTCGCGCGATCCCGGCCCGAAATGTCCGGTGTTCTTGTTATCACGCCAACGCGCGGACTGGTCGACACGGAAACGTTCATCACGCTCGAAGATTTACGGGAGTTTGCTGAAGTCAACATCGATCAAGATGATCCGCGTTACCGCAAACCACTCGAGCGCGATGTGCGGCGTCTCGCAAAAAAATTATCAACGCGAGATGATGTGGTGCTACTCGGCAGCATCGCCACCGGAAAATATGTCGATGTTCTGCTCGCAAATTTTCGCGAGCGTCTGCGTTTCCCCGGGGATTTCGTTGGACGCGGCGACATGAGCCGGGGCGGCCTGCTCCTTCGCTGCGCCGCGGATCGACAAGAACTTAATTATATCGCAGTCGCCGGCGCGATCGTAAAAGGCAAACGGCCCCCAAAGCTCGAACCGCGGCGATATCCAAAAGAATGGCCTTCGCAATAAAACCTCCATTGCCGCCGATGGAGGCGCGGTCGGTGGATGAAATACCCATAGGCGACAACTGGCAATACGAACCGAAATGGGACGGCTTCCGCTGCATCGCGTTTCGGAATGGCGCCGATGTTTATTTGCAATCAAAAGCCGGCCAGCCGCTGGCGCGCTATTTTCCGGACGTTGTCGAAGCGATCGGTAAATTGCCGGCGCGAGATTTTGTTTTCGATGGTGAACTCGCCATTCCAGTTGGCGGCGCGCTTTCTTTCGACGAACTGCAATTGCGTCTTCATCCCGCCGCCAGTCGCGTGCAAAAACTGGCGCAAGCCCATCCCGGCATCTTCATTGTCTTCGATTTACTGGCGCAAGATCGACAATCGTATTTGCGGAGAGAATTGTGCGAGCGTCGCCCGGCTCTGGAAAAGTTCGCCCGCGCGAATTTGAAAGCGAAAGGCGCGATTCGCCTTTCGCCCGCGACGACCAAACTCGCGTTGGCAAAAAGGTGGTTCGACAAAGTCGGAGGAAACCTCGATGGCGTGATCGCAAAACAACTAGACGCCGCCTATGCGTCCGGCGAGCGAACCGCCATGATGAAAATCAAACAGATCCGCAGCGCCGATTGCGTGGTCGGCGGATTTCGTTACGCGAGCGGTGCAAGAATTATCGGCTCGCTTTTGCTTGGTCTCTACGATGATGACGGCTTGCTGCACCATGTCGGATTTACTTCGGCCTTCAAAGCGAGCGAGCGTGGCGCGCTGACGAAGAAATTCAACGCGCTACGAAAACCGCCGGGATTCACCGGCAACGCGCCGGGTGGTCCGAGCCGTTGGAGCACAGAGCGCACCGGCGAATGGGAACCGGTCGATCCGAAGATCGTTGTCGACGTTTCCTACGATCATTTCACCGGCGGACGTTTCCGGCACGGCACGAAAATCTTGCGCTGGCGACCAGACAAAGCGCCGAAGCAATGCACCATGGACCAGGTGGAGCACCGCGAAGGCAAATCGTTAGCTCTTCTGTAGCGGCTTCGCTCTGCGAAGCGCCCGTAGACAATTTCGCGGACCTCGTCGCCCAGAGGGCGAGGGCTACAGAGTTTACCGCGACCAAGTCGGCTCGGTGATTTTGCCGACACCGTCGAGGATTTTGTTTTTCCGACTGTTCATCGTATCGAGCAGATAAAGCGCGCCGTTCTCGGCGAAAATAATGTGACGCGAGTCTGCGCCCCATACCGGATTTTCGCCGGATGAAACGATCCGTGTCCCGCCGCCGGCAAGATCGACAATCGCAACTTGAAACTCGCCGCCCCCGCGCACGTTGAACGCGACCTTCTTTCCATCCGGCGACCAGTTCGGTTCCGTGCAATAACTGTGGCCAGTCGAGATCATCTGTCCTGAACCACCCGAAGCGGAGATTCGATAGAGCTGCGGCGAGCCACGGTCGTCCGAAGAATAAACAATTTCATCCCCGTTCGGCGACCAACTCGGTCCCGACTCAACACCGCTTGTATGCGTTAACCGTCGCGCGCTCCCGCCGCCTGTGCTCACCGTGTAAAGTTCGGGGTTGCCATCCTTGCTCATAGTCAGGGCGATGCGTCCGCCGTCAGGCGAAAAAGTCGCGCCGCTGTTTGTGCCCGGAAAATTGACGATGCGATTGCGCGCGCCACTGGCCAGATCAATCACGTAAACATCTGGGTACCCACTTTGATAACCAGTGTAAGCGATGCGGCGACCATCCGGGCTGATCGACGGATGCACGCTGATCACGCCGTCGTGCGTGAGCTGTCGTACGTTCGTGCCGTCGTAATCGCCGACATAAACTTCCTTTTTTCCGCTGCGTGTTCCGATAAATGCGATCTTGCTGCTGGCGACACCTTTGTTGCCGGTAAGCGTCTCGATGATGTCGTCGGCAAGGCGATGCGCATTCTCGCGGGTGCCACCGTTGTAAGTTTTTGACAGGACAGTGCCCCCGCTGTGATCGACAACCTGACCTTGCAGAGTGCCGCCGCTCGCGCTGCCACGAGCAGTATAGGAAGCGTTGCCGCTTAAAATGAAATAACCGGACAGCGTCAGATCGTTCTGCAAAGTCTTCGTGGCAGCCGCGCCGTCGCCACCACTCAGCGACGAAACGGTCAGATTGATCTTGTCCCCTTTGCTGATCGTGATGGTCGGGACTTCTTGCCCGAATAACAATTGCGCAGCTACAAAACTGCCAGCGACGACCGCGAGCAATTGCCTCATTATTCGGAATTCAATTCGAAATTGATTTTGACGTCGTAATGCTCGCCGCTGCCGAGGCCGCCGGGCAGCGGATCAACTTGTGTCACCCGTTTGGCAACCGCTCCTACTGACTCATCCACCAGCCCGTTGCCGGATGGCTTGATTATTTCGAAACTGGAAACGCGACCGTCTTTCTCGATCCGGATTTTGACGAGCGCGGAAATCTTTGCCGTGGTCGCGATCGTCGTGGGCTGAACCCACTCGCTGTAAAAGCGATCGTGCAGCATGCTTCCGTACCATCCAAACTCCGATGCGCCACCTGCGCCGCCGGCGTGTCCATTAGCGCCCGCTGAAGTTCCCGTCCCGCTGCCGGTGTGAGTCGCAATCGCCTTCTTCACCGGTTTATCCGTTGCATCGGACTGCGCATCGGCCGGATCCTTTTTCTCCAAAACAGCTTTTGCTTTCGCGATTTCCTTTTTCATCGCTTCGGCATCTGCTTCGTTGTCGGTCTCATTCGTTTCCGCCGGTGTCGGCTTCACTTTCGGCGATGGCTTTGGCGAGGCTTTCGCCAAAACAATCTTCTTTGGAGAAGGCTTCGGAGTTGGTTTCGGTGAGGGCTTGGGTGTGGGTTTTGGAGATGGTTTCGGGGTTACTTTTGCTTTCGGCGTGGGACTCGGTTTCGGACTGGCGGTGGGCGACGTCTTCGGCGGGGGCAATTGAATGTCACTTTTTGCCGAAGTTAGAACGGGCTGTTCGTCTTCCGCATCTTCTACCTTCACGGGCTTCGGTTCGGGCGAAGGCGTTGAGACTTTGAGCGGTTTGGGAGCCACGGTGGCTTTTACCTCGGCGTTCGCTCCGTCGCCGGCTCCGCCGTTCATCCAGACGATACTTTGGCTGTTTGGCTTCTTCGTTTCGCGGCTCCATCGC
>JALYUC010000224.1 GCA_030853965.1 Verrucomicrobiota bacterium
GCGGCGATAACACTTCGTTCTTCGCCTTTGCCGATACGGTGGTGGCGCGAAGCTACCACGGCGGCAACGAAACTCACGGGTGGATGGGAATCAAATTCCAGAGCCGCGTCAACGATGAGCCGAGCCAGATCGTGATGCACGTGCGGATGCTCGACGAGGAGGCGTCGCTGCAACAGGAAGCGCTCGGCATCGTGGGAGTCAATCTTTGCTACGGCGCGTTTTTCTTAAGCCATGTGCCGGAGGAGTTAGTCGAGTCGCTGCTCGACAAGCTCACCACCGGCCGTGTCGAGATCGATCTGTTCGAACTCAGCGGGATCGAATTTCGCAACGTCGACAATCGCATCATGGCGTTGAAGCTCGTGCAGCTGGGGCTGAGCGGTGCGGCCATGTTTGGCCCGAATCGCGAGGTGCTACAGCCATCCGACGTGCTGCATAACAAAGCGGTTCTGGTCGAGCGTGGGAGTTTTCGCCCGACTACGCACGTCAATCTCGACATGCTGCAATGCGCACTGGCGAAGTTCAAAGAAGACCCCGCGGTAGCTGACAAACCGATTTTGCCGCTGATGGAACTCACCATGCGCAACCTGCTGGCCGGGGGCACAGACGTGGACCGCCGCGATTTTCTCGCGCGCGCGGAGGTGCTCGCGGCTTGTGGCATGACGGTGCTCATTTCCGACTACTTCGAATACTACCGGCTCGCCGCCTATCTCGCCGACCGCACAAAGGAGCGCCTCGGCGTCGTCCTGGGGCTGCCGAGCGTTTCCGAGTTATTTGACGAAAAGTATTACGCGCAACTGCCCGGCGGCACCCTGGAGAATTTTGGGCGGCTGTTTAAGAATGACTTGAAAGTCTATGTCTATCCCCTGCGGCGTCATGAAAAGGACGAGTTAGAAACCATCCACACGCTCAAGGTGAAACCCGACTTGCAGCCGCTCTATGATTACCTGGTCGGCCGCGGCAGCTTCGTGCAGCTCGATAATTTCAACCCGAAATATCTCCCGATCTTTTCGCGTGACGTGCTCAAGCGCATCGCCAGCGGCGAAGAGAGCTGGGATGAAATGGTGCCGTCGCAAGTGGCGGAGATCATCCGCCAGCGTGGCTTTTTCGGCTACACGAAAAAGGAGTAAACGCCCGCTTGGCCAACCTTACGCTCGATATTCAGCGGCGGACCTGTCACGCCGTGGCTTTCGAAAGACATATTACGCGCAACGTTCCAGAATCTTCATTCCCATGCGTTCCGGACCCTTGGACTCGGCAGTAAGGCAACTACCCAAGAGGACTAGGTTACTAGTGATCTAGTCAACACACCGAATGATTTCCTCCAATTATTCGATCGCTGCCAGCGCATAATCAAAATTTCCCAGCGAAATTCGAAACGCTCTTTTGAGATGGCATTTTCGCCGTTTTAGGGAGTCGTTAATCCAGCATTGCCTTTCGCGCCGAAAACTATTAGATCGGCTGAAGAAAAACGAAGCTCGACCCGTCAATTCGTGCGGGTCCAAGAGCGACTCAACACCAATTGAATCTTATGAAAAACAAAATATTCCTCGTCGTTGGGGCCTGTCTCGCGGGCCTCATTTGCCTTCCAATCTCTACCTCGGCGGCCGAAAAGAAATCAAGCTCGGCATCGCCGTCGCCGGCTGCTTCTCCAGCAGCGGCGTCGACCGCTTCACCAGCGGCAACGAAGTCGAGCACGCGTCCGATTCCTTTTCACGGGATGGTCTCGGCGGTCGATCAAACCGCAAAGACGTTTACCATCACTGGCAAAACGTCATCGCGCGTTTTCAAGATTACTGACAAGACCACCGTCACCAAAGCCGGTCAGCCAGCAACGATGAGCGACATGGCGGAAAACGTGGAAGTCAGTGGATCGTATTGGAAAGCAGCGGACGGCAGCCTTGAAGCCAAAACGGTTAAGGTCGGGCCGATGAGCAGCAGAGCGAAAGCGACCGAGAAGTCGCCGAAGTCTTTGGCTTCGCCGAGCGCTTCCCCCAAAAAGCCCTAACCGGATCGCAAGATCGATAACGAGTTGCCCCCGCGAGCTGTTTCAAGATTGCATTCGTGAGTCGAACTCGTTACATCCGCTGAATAGGAACGCGCTTCGGCCGTCTATCGATGACCATCGTCAATCCAAGCGCCACCTAAACCTATGAAGACAAATTTCATCACCGCCGCATGTCTGCTGACTCTTACTCTTTGCGCTCCATTAACGGCTTCGGCCCGGGCCAAGGAATCAGCCTCACCTAGCCCTTCACCTGAGGAGAGCGCCTCACTTTCAGCGAATCCATCGCCATCCGCTTCCGTGAAGAAATCTCGCGGGAAGAAAAAATCAATGTCGCCAACGCCAACCGCCAGTGTGACATCGGCCGCGACTGCCACTCCTGCTACGAGCGTTTCCCCTGCGGTCAGTGCCTCGCCCTTAGCTACCGCATCGGCCGCCGCGAGCCCGTCGCCATCGGTTTCCGCGAAGAAATCCCGTGGAAAGAAATCAGCGTCACCTATTCCCGCTGCCAGTCCGTCTCCGGCTGTGAGCGCCTCTCCTTCGGGCGGCGTATCCGCCGCCAGTCCGTCGCCATCGGTTTCCGCGAAGAAATCCCGCGGGAAGAAATTAGTTTCGCCAACTCCCGCCGCGACCGTCGTGCCGGCCGCTACTATTCAACCAACCGCCACGGCTCTACCTACTGCCACGACCCCACCCGCAACTGGTGTCCGAACTCCCGTCGTTCCAGCACCTGTTCCTATCATAACTGCGACGCCTGTGGCGACGCTGCCGCCCACTGCGCCCGCACAGACCACGACACCTTCTATCTCGCCCTCGATAGCACCGCCCGCTAACGCGGGACGTCACATACCCTTTCACGGGATGATTTCAGCGGTGGACTCAAGCGCCACGACGTTCACGATCGCGGGCAAGGAAAAGTCGCGCATCTTTAAAATCACAGGCAAGACCGTCGTCACGAAAGCCGGTAATCCCGCCACACTGAATGACGTTACCGCAAATGAAGAAGTCCGCGGCTCTTATTGGCAACTGCCGGACGGCACCCTCGAAGCGAAAACCGTTAAGGTCGGACCGAAGACCGATGCTGAAAAAGCGGCGGAGGGCGGTAAATCAAAGAAAAAGGCGTCTAAACATTAATCGGACAGTGGCGATTAATTAAAACTGCGGTGACCTGATGCGCTGCAGGCTTTATTTTTCGCCCGTCGCTTTCAGCGCCACGCGAAGATCAGCGACAAAGTTCCGGTATTCGCGCTCACGCGATTCTTCATCGGGTTGTCGGAGCAATGAGGAGGGGTGAACCGTCGCGACAACCTTCGGCGCAAACTTTGACGACAAAACCTTTCCGCGCTCGCGCGTGACGCGAAAGGACGGCCCGAAAATTGTCTGCGCGGCTGTTGCACCTAAAACGACAACTAACTTCGGTTTCACCAAACGCAGTTCGGTTTCGAGCCACGGCCGGCAGGCGGCAATCTCACGAGAGTTCGGTTTTTGATGGATGCGTCGTTTTCCGCGTGGTTCCCATTTAAAATGTTTTACGACATTGGTGACGTAAACTTCCTTGCGGTCGATCCCCGCTTCTTCGAGGGCGCGATCCATAATCTTACCCGCTGGTCCGACGAACGGCTTGCCGGCCACGTCTTCGGAATCGCCCGGTTGTTCTCCGACCAACATCATTGGCGCAGCTTTCGGTCCTTCGCCAAACACGGTTTGCGTGGCCCGGTTGTAAAGATGACAGGCCGTGCATTTGCGCGCGGCTTCGCGAACTCCAGTCAAACTTGAGGTATCAGGCACGGGGGCAGGCCGCCAGCTTTCCTCGATATTTGATCGCATCTATCGACTATTGAATCGAAACTCGAACGCGGTTCGTATTTGCCACGTTCCGATTAATCTTCAGCAGTCGCTGGCATTGCGTGGCGTCTGAGAAATTCACGAGCAAGCGCCCGATAAGAAAACGCGCCGATACCTTTGGAATCGTGTTCGAGGATCGTTTTCCCAAAGCTGGGCGCCTCACTTAAACGCACCGTGCGCGGAATTACCGTTTCATAAACACGCGGACCGAAATGCTTGCGAACTTCGGAGACGACCTGCGCGCTCAAATTTGTGCGGCTATCGAACATGGTCATGATGATACCGCCGATCTCAAGATGATCGTTCGCGCCCGAATCCCGTACCTGCTCGACCACGCGCACAATTTTTACCAAACCTTCGAGCGCGAAATATTCGCATTGGATGGGAGAGATGATCTCATCGGCGGCAGCAAGCGCATTCGTCATCAAAATTCCGAGGGAAGGAGGACAGTCGAGCAGAACGAAATCAAAAGTTTGGTCCGATCGTAAGATCGACAATGTCTTAGCCAGACGCGTCAGATGATCCGTCATTCGCGCAATCTCCACTTCCGCGCCGGCGAGGTCGAGATCGGACGGCACCAGGAAAAGGCGCTCATTTCGCGTGGGCACTATTTTGTCGATAACGGATGTGTTTCCGAGCAATGCGTCGTAGAGCGTCTCGCTTTCCAAGTCTTGCATTCCGAGTGCGCTCGTCGCATTGGCTTGCGGATCGAGGTCGACGATCAGAATGCGCTGACCTAGCTCGGCGAGGGCACTTCCGAGGTTGACGGCGGTGGTTGTTTTGCCCACGCCGCCTTTTTGATTGGCGATCGCAACAATTTTCATCGTGGGATGATTAGCGTTCTCAACTCGAAGGTGCGACGGCCATCTGATTCGCGCCAAAGCAAGTGATCCGGATCGGGGAGCATTTCCGTCACTTCCAACTCTCCCGATTTGGTGAGCCAACGATAAAAGATTTCGAGGAAAAGATAACTCTCCAGATCGATAAAAACCGGTTTGGTATCTTTGTCGCGTCCTTCCGCGCCGCTACGACGAAGTACCTGCTCAGTCGGGCGAATATAAATATAGCGCGGCCAATTTTTTTGGGAGCGCAGCCGTTCGATGGCAAGAACAAGATCGCCCGATATGCCCGTGTAATTGCCAGCTTCCAATTCTTCCTGAAACACTGTCCAGGTGCGTCGTTGCACAATCACACGGCCGCAGCGCAGCCGCGGTGTATGCGGGGTTACTCCAAATTGAAACGGATGAAACCCGAGGGGAATAACCCATGCGCGTGCAAATGATCCGAGATATTGATGCGAGCTCGCCTTGCGCAAACAAACGTCTCCGCTCGCTTCATCGATGTAGACTTCGGTGTCCGCCGGCCGAACCGTCCGCCAGTTTGGATTACCGCGTTGCGGCGCGATGAAGTTGGATAAATCCGGAAGCGCATCGAAAAGACGGACGGTGGTGTGCGAGGTAAAGTCAGCGGCGAAGAAGCCGAAATGAAAATTCGGCTGGCCCGCAACCGTTCGGGCAAGTGCACGATTGAGAGCAGGTTTATCGGGACAACCCCAATACATGCAGTGATGCAGCATCGCTACCGGCGGGTGCAGCTCGCTGAGAATCCATTGGTACTCGCCGGCTTTGACTGCTTCGATCGATTTGGCAGCGATTTGCAAATCAGCAGATGGATAGGTGTATTCGTCAAACTTCGGGTACTGAAAATGTTTTCGCACGATGTGGCAATCGTCGGCAGTGAGTTCGTACTCCTCGGAATCGACGTGGGGCCGAAGTCTATCGCGAAGCGCCGCTTTAACTTCCTGGAAAGCGATCGTTGCCATGCCGATGAGGCCGGGACCAGTAAGGGACAGTTTCGCCGTTTCACAGGCGTGAAGAAATGCAGGCAACCGAATCGCGCCGTTTTTTATCGGCACTCCTTTAAAGATTTGGCGCAAACCGGCGGCGACGCGATCAGCGACGAATGCATAGGAGTCGCGCCAAAAATCGATCCATGGTTCGGCGTCGATTGCGACTTGATCAATCAACTTGTCATTGATAACGAACTTGCATTCGCGCAAGCATTCCTCGCCGATCGGATTGGAGGCGGAATATAAAAAGCGTTCGCCAGCTTTATGCGTGAGGCCGAGCGTCTGAAGACGCGATCGCGCTTCTTCCAGAATCTCTCGTCGATCTTTCGTTTCGATCGTGGCGGCGAATTTTCGTGGGAGCTCTGCGATCGGCTGCAAGATCGACAACCACTTCTCCTGGACTGCGCCGGGGCGCCATTTTTCAACATCATCGCGCAACACAGCAAAGGCGTGCGGTTCAAGCGCAGGCACTTCCATCTTGCACCGGATAATGTTTCTTTCCGCGAGTGCTCGAACAATGTCCGGGGATGAGTGCAGCGCGTGAACAGGTGTGTAGCCGTCGCAGTGTTTTATAATTTCAAGTTCCTCCGATTTCAGCGGGATTCTCTCGCCGGTCTCGTTTACGACAAATATTTGATTGTCGATGTTGCCATTCGGACTCAAGCGCGGCGAAAGTTCCGCAAAGATGTCCGGATCGGCATCCATGACTGCTGCAATTGCGTGTGCAGTCCAGCGTTCCAAGAATGCTTCCCGCCTCGCAATGCCGGGCTCGGGTGCGAGACTCACTCCAGATATTTTCTTGTCGATCTTGCCCCAACCAGTAGGACCGAATTCGCTGAACGTATCATTCTTCGCGACGATACGTTGCAGGTACAACAGCAAGTGCCGCTCTCGATCTCCCGCTCGCGCGTTGCGCCGTGTTAGTGCCGTGGCACCATTAGCCTTTGCGGCCTGCAGATTGCGTAACAGCTCCCGAACGCCGCCGATGCCAAAAATAAGTTGTCGCGGCAAAAGTACTCGAGACAATTCCCAAAGCGTTGTGCGCGCAAGACCGAGCTCGTGGTCGAGAGCGTCCACAAATTTTGATTCTATGACGGATGCGTTAGCGGCCGCCGCGGCGTAGTTTGTGAATATAGTCGGCTGTGGGCCGGTCACCTCCGATGGAACACCCCTCCGACGCACGGCGACCCGCAAAGCACGAAATGCCTCCTCGGAAAGAAGGTGCTCAGGGGAACGAAAGAAATTCTCCGCCTCCATCGCCGCTCTTGCACGCTCTGCCTGTTGAGCGGCCAGTTGGTGGGCGACCGAGATTATTTGAGGTGTCGCCAGCCGTTCAATCGATTCGAACGGGACACCGGCCATTCGAATCAAGAAGGTCGGCGCGACTTGATAACCGGATGCCACCCGTCCAGCAAAACGAAAGCTGCGCGGGGTGACAAGTTAAACCAGTTGAGAGGTGTATTGGGACCCGTCCTGCTGCGTCTTAACGGGTGACCAGCGGCGCGCGCTATTTCAATTATTAAGAAGCGGCAGTCGAATCAAAAAGGTGGTTCCGACGTCGAGTGTGCTGTCGACCTTGATCGAGCCGTTGTGATCTTCGACGACTTTCTTTGTAATGTAGAGGCCCAGCCCAGTTCCGCTTTTGCCCTGTTTGGTCGTGAAGTAAGGATCGAAAATTTTGCTCGTCTGCTCCGCAGCCATTCCAGCACCGTTGTCTTCGATTCGAACATCGACATAGAAATCTTTCGGTGTGCAAGTGACGGTGACTGCCCCTTTTTTCTCTGCGCATGCTTGCACCGCATTAATAATCACGTTTTGAATAGCGCGATTGATTTGGACGGCGTCGCCCAGAAGAGTGCACGCATCTTCGCAAACGTTAGCGTTCAATTCAACGCCGCTTTGGGCCGCCATCGCTCCAACGCCTTTGATCACGTCGCGCACAATGGACGAAACAGAAATCGGTTTGCGAGGCGAGGCTTCGACGCTGCCATAACTTTGCCACATCGTTAGAAGCTCGCGGCACATGCGCACGTTTTGTTCAATGATATTTAATTCTTTAACCGACGTGGCATTTTCCACGGTTCCTCCGTTTTCGGAACGCTCCAGTTTTTTCGCCAGCAACTGGACGTAGCCCCAGACGATCGTAAGCGGATTCCCCAAATCGTGAACAAATTCGGCCGAGGCTTGACCGAGCGAAGCGAGACGCTCTTTCTGCGCCAGCTCCTTAAGCAGGCGATTATTTAATTCTTTAATCTCGGCCGCGGCGTTGTCGCTCGCGCGCTGCACGCGGGTGCGTTCGACATTGCGTCCAATTACTTGCCGCATTTCTCCCGCGTCGAAGGGCTTGCTGATATAATCATTGGCTCCCAATCGAAGCGCTTCCTTTGCGGTTTCGAGGGCGCCGAAACCGGTCTACATAATAACGGAAAGATGTGGATCGATCTCCCGGATCTTGCGGAGTCCTTCGATGCCAGTCATACCAGGCATACGGATATCCATCACGATCGTATCGGGTTGCTTTT
>JALYUC010000035.1 GCA_030853965.1 Verrucomicrobiota bacterium
AACATCGACGATGGTTTCGGCGGCGGAGGGACTGACGGCGTATGCGAACAGCGGTGTTTGGTCACCCGCTTGTTGTTTCGCGGCATCAAAGATTGCGCTGGCTTCGGGATCTTCCTGCCATTTGCGCTTCACGTCCTGCTCGGTCATGAAGGGCTGTTCGCGCACGAACAACAAATACAGGCGATTGCCCGTGTCACGCGCTTCGCGCACGGCGAAGTCGAGCGTGCGGCCGGTTCCTCTAATTGCACACAAGATTGATTCGCTTCCAACAGTGACAGCGAGCGACGGCTCTTTTGGAACGACCGGCACAAGATCGACCGGTAACTTTTCCGGCAGAGGCTGCGCCTCTTTTTTGGCGCGGCGTTCTTGCACAAGTCCGCGCAAGATCAACCCGACCGCGAGGATGGTGACGGCAAAGTAGCGCGCGTTTGGTTTGTCGATGAGCAGCGACAATTCGATCGCGAACATGACGATGAAGGTGGCGAACATGAGCGTGCGTTCCCACGTCTTGATTTGCAGTTTTCGATCGGTCGCCGTCGCGCCGAGGTTGGTGGCGATGGCGCCGACGACGCCGACTGCGTAAAGATCCGCGAGGCCAGCCATGTCTTTGATCATCAAGACAAGCAACATTGGCACGATGGTGGCGAGCATCATGCCCGCGCTCGGCACGCCCCATTTATTGAGGCGCTGGAAAATGTTTGGCAGCTCGCGGTCGCGCGCCATCAGGAATTGGATGGTGATAAGATCGACAATCGCGGTGTTGACGGCGGAGAGCAGAAGCAGAGCGAAGACAATGCTCACGGCGACGCCGAAAGCGTGACCGATTGCCGGGCCGAGCGCGCCACCGACGAAAACTTCGCCCATGTAACGCAGCATGTAGTCGCGCACGCCTTCAGCATGCGGTGCGTTGACGTCGCCGTTGGCGATCTGCAATCCGCCGAGTGCGTGCATGGCGAGTCCGAGCAGCGCGGTGAAGATGCAGACTTCGATCATGACCCACAAAATTGCGGGGGTGGAAGTTTTGCGCACGGATGGCTGCGCATCGGTGCTGCCGGGATCGAGCTTCATCACTCCCGTGGCATTGGCGATGGCTTCGACACCGGAGAGTGCAAGCACGATTCCGACGAACCCGGCCCAATTCGACCAGAACCCGCCGTGCAACGGCTGGAGATGACCGATCGCTTCGTGCATGTGTGGAATACTAAAAAGTCCGAGGACGATGACGACGATCAGGGTTGGCACCGAAATCAAAAAGGCGAGGCCGCCGGTGTGTTTGGGTCCGAGCAGATTGAGCAGTCCGATGATGAGGATGGCGGCGGCAGCGAATTTCTCAGGATGCGGGACGCCGAGATAGGCGAAGGCGGATAGCGCGCTGATCGCCGCCGTTACCAAGTAATCGGCGATGAGGAGAAACGCACCAACAATGGAGATGACTTCGCTGCGATGGCGCACGCTCGCATAAACGCCGCCGCCGTCAGGATAAAGTCGGCAGATGACAATGTAGTTGAGACCGACGAGCGCGGTGAGCACGCACATGAGTGCGATGAGCCAGAACGAGGCGTAGCCGGCGACGGCAAAGGCGAGACCGATGACGTAGGCTTTGCTCGTGCCCCAGTCGCCGTAAAGAATGGCGGCGGCCCGCGGCGTATTAACGTTGCGCGGACGCTTTACGTTGGTTGGAATCAATTACTTCTTGGACTCAACGAGGCGATCACTCGCGCGACGAGGCGCCTCACTTCTCTCGGAGTCGATTACCCACGACTTCCTTGCCCTTTAATGATGCTGACGAGGTTAGCTGTCGGGCTGGAGCCATTAAATGCTCTCGATGCCGCGCATCGTACGCCCCGATCTCTCCCGCATTCGCGGAATAGAATTGGTTCCCCCGCTAGATCGACAACTGGTCGATCTATTAAGCGAAACAAAGAACTGGCGGAAACTTCTGACCGGTGGCTTGGACAGTCAAGTCGATCGACGCAACTGCATCAGAACTAGGAGATTGACCGGCGTCGGCTGGCTAATCAAACTCGCTGCCCTATGGATTACAGCGTTCATTCTATTATCTGGGTTGTAGTTATCGGCCTTGTTGTCGGCGCCATCGCGAAACTATTGATGCCGGGGAAAGATCCCGGCGGTTGTATCATCACGATCCTGCTCGGTATCGCCGGCGCATTCGTCGGCACGTGGATCGGCCGCCTCGTTACCGGAAACGAGACTTACACGGCGCGTTGGATCATGTCGATTGTCGGTGCCATGTTGCTGCTCTTGCTTTACCGGCTTCTTTTTCGGCGACGGCAATAATTGGAGGGGAAGCCGTTGGCTTCCCGTGGGACTACAGAAAAGATGCAACAAGAAGCGGGTGGTTCTTCGCGGCAAGCGATGGAAGAATGTGATCCATCATGGCTGCGCCGAAGCGAATCTGGATCATCCTCGCATTCACGGCGCTTTATCTGATCTGGGGTTCGACTTATCTCGCAATTCTTTTCGCGATCCAATCGATCCCGCCATTCTTGATGGCGGGGGCGCGATTTATTCTGGCGGGCTTGATCATGTTCGCGCTTGCACGGATGCAAGGCCCGCTAAGATCGACATGGGCGGAGTGGCGAGCGTCGCTCATTGTCGGCGCGTGTTTGTTGTTAGGCGGGAATGGCGGCGTCACTGTGTCGGAGCAATTTATTGATTCGGGCCTGGCGAGTTTGATTGTCGCGACTGTTCCGATTTACATCGTGTTGCTCGGTTGGCTGGCCGGCATGACGCCGCGGCCGCAGCCGATCATCTGGCTGGGCCTCGCCGGCGGATTTCTTGGCGTGGCCATTCTGCTCGGACCCGCGCTGCGGTTTTCTGCCAACGGCGGTAGTCATCCGGCCATCGGTATGTCGATCTTGCTTTTCTCTTCGTTCATCTGGTCGGCGGGCTCGCTTTATTCGCGCACGACCAAACACGCGGCGTCGCCCTTTCTCGCCGCCGCGCAACAGATGCTTTGCGGCGGATTGCTTTTGTTTCTCGTCGGCGCCTCGATCGGCGAGCCGCATCGGTTCGCTCCGGGTAAGGTGTCGATGTTGTCGTTAGGCGCGTTTGCCTATTTGGTTATCATCGGCGCGCTGGTCGGATACACGGCTTACTTTTATCTTCTGCGCCATTGTGATCCGGCGAAGGTCGCGACTTACGCTTATATCAATCCGATCGTGGCGATATTGCTCGGCGCATTGTTCGCCGGGGAAACCTTGACCTTGCGCACGCTGGTCGCGGGAATATTGATCATCGGCTCGGTCGCGCTTGTCATCACCATTCAACAACTCAAACCGAAAACTCTGCCGCCGATCACAGCCGCGATTGAAACGGAGTGCGCGCGATGAAGCCGGAATCGCAAGATCGACAAGAGGCCATCGAAGTGGTGCGGCGCAATTGGCGTGCGGAAGTTGAAACAGCGCGGGTGTATCGCGAGCTGGCTGGGCGCGAGAAAGACGAGAAACGCAAAGGCATTTTGATCCGCATGGCCGAAGCGGAGGAGCGCCACGCCGCGCGCTGGGAGCAAAAGCTGCATGATATGGGGCAGCCGATCCCGCAATTGACGGACAACGCCTGGGACCGTTTCAAGAGGCGCTTTACCCGCTCGCTCGGGACCGACATCGCCATTCGGCGAATGGAAGCGGCCGAGGAAAAACACGAAAAGGAATTTAGCGCGCAACGCGAACGCGCCCTCGCGCAAGAGCACGACGTGCAGGAATTTCTGCGCACGAGTGCGTTGGAAGAGAAGGCACATGCGCGTGCGT
>JALYUC010000046.1 GCA_030853965.1 Verrucomicrobiota bacterium
AAGCAATGACGTCGTGTCATCGGCTCGGCGTTGACATGCCTGAGCGTGGCATTCAATTTGTCGCGGCCGCGCTGACTCAGCGGCAAAAGAGAGAATTAGACGCCAGGGTAGCTCAGCGGTAGAGCAGCCCCGAAAGGGTTCGGGGTTGGTCGCTTTTGGGAGGCTCGGCGATTTATGAACAATTTGATGCCAGGGTAGCTCAGCGGTAGAGCAGGGGACTCATAAGCCCTTGGTCGGGAGTTCAACTCTCCCCCCTGGCACTGTGATTATGCCGTGGGTTTATATTCTCAAAGGGTCATCTGGGAGGCATTACATCGGTTCTGCGGTCGATTTGCAGGCGAGGTTTGCTCAACACAAGCGAGGCCATACTCATACGACAAAACGGCTCGGGGAGAATGTTAAAATTGTCGCCAGCAAAGAAGTCGCCACGCTGGACGAAGCGCGCCGCATCGAAAGAATATTGAAGGCGAAGAAGAATCCACGCCTCGCGATTCACCATTTACAGAAATAGAGCAGCCCCGAAAGCTTTCGGGGTTGGTCGGGAGTTCAACTCTCCCCCCCTGGCACTTTGTAACCTGTCGATCTAATCCTTCTTCTTAACGTAAGGCGCGAGATCTTTTTCGTCTCCGCGCATCGCTGCCATGAAACAGACGCCGTTATGCTCCGAGACCACTCCTGTCCATCTGTCTTGATCGACATAACGCCAGCTCGAGAAATGACGTGTCGCGCCAGTCTTGGGATCGCGTTCCGCCGGAAAAAGAAAGAGCTGCAATCGCTTCTCGACCAGCCAGATTTGCGCAACTCGTTGTCCCTCCTCATCATCGAACACACGGCATCCGAGCGTGCGGAAATCCGCGAACTCCGGCGGCACATCGTAATGCTGAAGCCGATGTTTCATAAAAAACAAATCGCCCAATGCGCCGGCGTCAGTTTTCACCGGATCCAACATCATGGTGTGCGCAGAACTGGCCACATTCAGGAGCCGGCGCGCGGTAGCTTTACCCGGAAACTCCTTCATGTGCTCAAGCACTTGAAAAACAAAAATGCCCGCAATCACCCCGACGGCGATGCCAATCGCAATCACGACCGGATTTTGCGCGGTTTTTTTCCAGGACCATTTCGGCGCGCCGACGACAGTTTCTTTGGAAAGCCACTCCGTGACCTCTTGCGGAATCGGAATCGCCTGAGCGAGCCCAGCCACTGCACGGTCGAAGCCGCGCTGATGAGCAAATTCATCCGACTTGCGTACCCGGAAAACAGCGGCGCGCATGGCACGATCGTTGATTCGTTCGTCGTTAAACGGCGCACATCGCATGAGCATCCGCTGACGTCGGGTTAAGCGAGGCAATTTCATGTTTCCTCGTGCGGAACAGTTGCGTTCAGCCAGGCTTGAAACTGTTGTCGTCCATCCGCGATGAACTTGGCGAATTCAGCCGTCTTCAGCTCGGTTAAGGCAAGCAATTCCTGATGATCAAATTCATCGAGATAGAAAAGAGCGAGCGCGCTGCGCTGCGGATCAGGCGCACCTGAAATCCAGATGGCGAGCTGAGTTGAATCGAGCCGGCCAATCTGGGATGGCGCCGCCGGATCAATCTCGTGTTCCTCCATTTCCACCGGCTCCGCTTGCAGGCCGGCCTCACTCGCTTCCAGACACCGAAATCGCGCATCGCGGAAAAGCCACGATCGATCCTTCGGCACTTCACCCTGGGCAGCGCGCAGCGCCGCGTCGTGCATGATTGCCTGAAAAATTTCCAACGCTTTCGCCGCCTCGCCCATCATCAGAAAACAAAAGCGATAAAGCTGCGCGAGGTTTTGGTTTGGGACGCCGTTTTGTTCCAAAGTTGCGGAATGTTACGCGCCTCGATTACATCGACAAGCGGCGATTCGAGGCCGCGCCTACCGCAAAGATGTCGATCTTACGCCAAGGCTTGCAAACGATTCGCGACTTCCTCGGCGTTCGCCCGACTGTTGAACGCAGAAATCCGAAAATAGCCTTCACCCTGCGCGCCGAAACCGCTGCCGGGTGTGATGACGACGTTGAGCTCGCGTAGCATTCGATCGAAAATTTCCCAGCTCGTTACGCCATCGTGCGTCTTCACCCAAATATAGGGCGCGTTGATTCCACCAAAAACCGTGAAGCCGGCGCCAAGCGCGGCTTGGCGGAGAATTTTTGCGTTGCCCATGTAATGATCGATCAACGCACGTACCTGCTTGCGGCCGTCCGCGCTGTAGAGCGCTTCCGCGCCGCGTTGCACTGGATAACTCACGCTATTCGCTTTTGTGCTCCAGCGACGGTGCCAGAGTGGATGCAAAGGAAGTTTTCGTCCGTTTTGCGTTTGAGCGAGCAGCGATTTCGACATGGCGGTAAAACCGCAGCGAACGCCGGTGAAACCGCCGTTCTTTGAAAAGCTTCGGAATTCAATCGCGCACTCGCGCCCGCCGGGAAGTTCGAAAATCGAATGCGGAATCTCGGCTTGCGAAATATACGCTTCGTAAGCGGCGTCAAAGAGAAGAAGAGCGTCATGCTCGCGCGCGTATTCGACCCATTGCGCGAGTTGATCCCGGGACGCGACTGCACCGGTCGGATTATTCGGGAAACAAAGATAAACAAGATCGACATGTTCCTTGGGCGGCGCCGGCACAAAATTATTTTCGGCATTACACGGCAGGTAGACGATCCCTTCATAGCCGCCGTCGGGTCGCACCGGGCCGGTGTGGCCGGCCATCACATTCGTATCGACGTAAACCGGATAAACCGGATCGGTGATCGCGATCTTGTTTTGGTCGCCCAGAATATCGAGGATGAAACCGCAATCGGGCTTCGAGCCATCCGATACAAAGATTTCATCGTCGGTGATGTCGATCTTGCGATCCCGATAATCGTGCTGCGCGATTGTCGATCTTAGAAATTCGTAGCCCTGCTCCGGCCCATATCCGCGGAAGGTTTCGCGCTTGCCCAACTCGTCGACGGCTCGACGCATTGCCTCGACCGCAGCAGCCGGCAGCGGCTCGGTTACATCGCCGATCCCGCAACGAATCAGCCGTTTCGCGGCGTCCGGATTCTTTTCACAGAATTCACGCACACGCCGCGCGATCTCGGGGAAAAGATAGCCGGCCTGAAGTTTTAAATAATTCTCGTTGAGGTACGCCATCTCGTCTGTAGCGGCGGTCTCAGACCGCCGGAACTTTAAATAA
>JALYUC010000047.1 GCA_030853965.1 Verrucomicrobiota bacterium
AGGTTTCAGAGGATCATGGTCTGTTGACGTTGCATCTGGCCGGCGGAAATAACGTTCTGATCTATCCGAAGCCGAACCATGTTCCGGCGACGTTTACTGTCCTTAATTTCCCGGTCGACGATGTCGATCTTGCAGTCGACGAATTAACCAGGCGCGGTGTACGTTTTGAGACTTACGATCTTCCCGAGATCAAGACGGATAAGAAGGGGATCATGCGCGGGAACGGTCCCACCATCGCTTGGTTTAAGGATCCCGCGGGCAACATTCTTTCGGTGCTCAAACCGACCTGAACGAAAACATGAATCGCGTCACTCACTTCGAGATTTACACGGATGATCCGGAAGCGGTGCAGCCGTTTTACCAGGATGTTTTCGGATGGAAGTTCAGCAAATTCGAAGGTGGCCCGATCGAATACTGGCTGGTCACGACGGGCGATGATAAGGAACCGGGAATCAACGGCGGAATTACTCGTCCACGCGAAGGGCAGACTACCGGGACGCTAAACACAATCGCGGTTCCGTCGCTCGATCAGACGATCAAGAAGATTGAACAAGGCGGTGGAAAAATTTGTGTGCCGAAGATGGCAATTCCGAAGATCGGCTGGTTAGCGTATGCCGAAGATCCGGCGGGCAACGTCTTTGGGATCATGGAGCCGGATACGAACGCAAAATAAGTCCGAGCCGGACTGGCATTCTGCGTTTCGCCGATACCTCGTCTTCCCAATTCTTCGATTGTCAGCACTGAGGCAATCTGCAAGATCGACATCATGAAATTCACCAAAAATATCGGGATGTTTCTGCTGGCGGTTTACTTGATTGTCGACGGCTTGTTAGGCTTCGGCTTGAACATCGGGCCGGCGATTTTCCTGCTCTACATCGTGGCGCTGGCCGCCGGTGTCTTTATTCTCATTGGTAAATAGTTCGAGTGCGAGCCGCACGGGCACTGGACTGGCGGTTAAGAAGTAAGAAAGAGGATGTCAGTTTTATGGCGGCTCGAGAACGCGGCTGCCGTGAAAAGAGACGCAGCGCCAATTGCCCGAGTCGTGCACCCAAACCGTTGTCCGTCGATACTTAATCGTGGTTTCCTTTCCTTTCGACGAAAAGTGAGCGGTATTGGTCAAGTTAAGAACGGCAGTATTTCCGTAAATCCGTGCTGTGAAGTCGGAGAGGTCCTCTTTCAATAACTGCGGCGCAGTTGAGTCGGCCGCGGGCGGTTCGGCTTCTTTTAGTTCGGCCGCTTTGTCAGTGACAAATCCTCGGCCATCGATGCCGACGAAGTCATCGGCCAGAATCGAAGCCACTTTCGCTAGGTCGTGGTGAATGACCGCATCCGACCAAGCCTTCTCCTGCGCAATTACCTGGGTCTTTGCTTCCTCGCCGGTGAGCGCGATCGCTTTGCCACCGCAACCGATAAGGGCGATGTAACCCGCTAGTATCTTCATTTTGTTCATGGTCGTAGCGTGAGCGAATCAAATCCCGGTGGCAAGGCCGTGACTTGGACGCAGCAAACATCTAACCCGGTTGCAGCGTGCTTGCCGGGTCGACGTGATCCTGTTAAACGAAGTCATGGAGCGCAGACATATAAAATGGGTTCCGATCGCGCTGGCGGCGCTGTTTTTCGCGTATCAGTATTTCACGTCGGAGAAATTCGTGAATCCGGAGACGGGTCGCGCCAGTCACGTGGGGATGTCGACGCAGCAGGAATCGGCGCTCGGACTGCAAACGTATCAGCAGGTCGTTTCGCAATCGCAGACGATCGATTCCGGCGCTGAGTTTGAAACGGTGAAACGGGTGGCGAGTCGTTTGGCCGGCGCGACCGGGAGCGCGGGAAAGGATTTCGATTGGAAAGTGTCACTCATCCGTGATGACAAGCAGAACGCGTTTTGTTTGCCGGGCGGGAAAATTGTGGTTTACACCGGGATTATTCCGGTCACGCAAAACGAAGCCGGCCTCGCGACTGTTCTCGGACACGAAATGGCCCACGCCACTTCGCGTCACGGCGCGCAACGCGTGTTACAACAAAACCTGACACAAACCGCGATGACCGGAATAGCGGCGTCCTTGTCGGACATGGATTATGACAAGCAACGTGCAGTCATGGGGGCGCTGGGCGCGGGTGCGAAATTTGGTGTGCTCATGCCGTTCGGTCGCAAGCACGAATCGGAAGCGGACGAGATCGGTCTTACCTATATGGCGCGCGCCGGCTACGATCCGCAGGAAAGCATTCGGTTCTGGAAGCGGATGGAAGAAGCGGGCAGTGGACAACCGCCGGAATTTTTGTCGACGCATCCGTCTCACGGAACGCGCGTCGCGCAACTCGAAGCGTTAATGCCGAAGGCGATCGAAGAATACCATCGCGCTCAGCAGCACTAGAGGCGATTAGGAATCGAAAGCCGAAGTTTCCAAAGGCTTATTTTGCCGTCACCTCGCTTTCGCCCGGTGCGAGCAAATGACCGAAAAGGCGGCCGGCGACGAGAAAGATGATGCCGGCTGTTCCACAAAGCGCCGCGTGCAAAAGCCAGAAGTAAATCGCCGGCATTTTTTCGAGAAAACCGCCGATCCAGCCGACGAGATTATTCGCCCCAAAAAAGGCCAGATAATAGATGCCGATGATGGTGGCGGACAAGGCGGGCGGTGCGACGCGCGCATAAAGCGCGAGCGAGACGGGAAAGACGTTCGCAAACCCAATGCTGTTGAGAAGATGAAAAGTGATGAGCCAGCCGATTGAAACCTTTCCGCCCGAGCTGGCCGCCAGGGTGGCACCGATTGCGAGACAGATGAATCCGGTCACGGCGCAGAGGCTGCCGATGCCGAGCTTGGTGATCTCCGCCGGCTCATTAAATTTTTTCGACCAGAGTCGCCAGAACACGACCGCGCCCGCAAGACAACTGACGGAAAGGATTGAGTCCAGCGTGATCAGCCACGTCGTCGGCATTTTCTTTCCGAAGAAGACGAGGTTCGCGGTTTTCTCCGCCCAGATGAGATAGGCGTTGAAGATTTGTTGATTGCCGATGACCGCGAGCGTGAGCACGGGCAAAAGCACGAGCAGCGCGATGATTCCCATTTTGTCGCGATGGCTGAGACGAGCTTTTGGAGTCTCCGCGCCTTTTTCCACAACGGGCGAATCGGGCGGAAGATACTTTCGACCAAACAAATAAATCGTCAGGCCGATCAACATGCCGACGCCGGCAGCGCCGAAACCCCAATGCCAGCCGTAAACTTCGCCGAGCGTTCCGGCGATGAGCGGGGAGATGATGACCCCGCCGTTGATGAACAAATAATAAATTTGGAAAGCATCAGCGCGCCTGTTGTCGGTAGTCGCGTACAGGCCGCCCACCTGGCTGGCGAGGTTGCCTTTGAAACAACCGACGCCGAGGAGCAGACAAGTCAGCGCCAGAAGAAATGTTACGTCGAACGCCATCAAAAAATGTCCGGCGGACATGAGCAGTGCGCCGATGATAATTGTGCGAGTACGCCCGAGCACGCGGTCGGCAAGCAATCCGCCACCGATCGGTGTTAGATAAACGAGACCGGTGTAGAGACCGAAGATGGCGGAGGCGAGCGCCTGCACCGAGAGCGGACCGCGATAAATGTTTTCGAGTACGTGGCGAAACGAACCGAAGCCGGCGATGGCCTCGATGTGTCCGGGATGCAGCAGCCGGTTGACCATGTAGAGCACGAGCAGCGATTGCATTCCGTAATACGAGAAGCGTTCCCACGCTTCGGCGAAGGCGATGTAGGCGAGACCGCGCGGGTGTCCGATGAAGCTGCGATCCTCAGGATTATGCATCGTG
Source organism: Verrucomicrobiota bacterium (assembly GCA_030853965.1). Lineage (GTDB taxonomy): Bacteria > Verrucomicrobiota > Verrucomicrobiia > Chthoniobacterales > UBA10450 > JALYUC01. The sequence continues at coordinate 3,794 of JALYUC010000047.1, forward strand.
GCAGAGTGTTGTCTTCGACCGAATTTGGCAAGCGCCGCGAGTCAGGCAATCTCCAAGAAAAGCCAAAACAGTTGGGCAGCATTGGGAAAATGCCGAACGCGTATCCGAGGCTTCGGCGTGGCCCATTAGCGCGGAGTTTTCGGAAGGTTCTCGCCACTTCCCCGCGCTGCGGAGCTCCGTCCCCGCCCAGGTTACTTCAAATATTTATCGAACCATGCAACCGTGCGATCCATCCGATCGACCTGGTTCTCCGGCTTCAGATAAAGATGCCCTTCGCTGGGATGCACGACCAACTGTGTCGGCACCGCAAGCGTTCTCAACGCATGCCAGAATTCATAAGACTGCGAAGCCGGGCATTCGGCATCGCGCTCGCCCACAATGACCAGCGTCGGCGTCTTTACATTCTTGATGTAATGAATCGGAGAACTTTTCTCGTAAACACCGGGATCGTCATAAACCGACGCACCAAAGAAGGGAATCATCCACTGATCAATCAAGTTCTGGCCGTAATAACTTTGCCAATTGGCAATGCCAGCACCCGTGACAGCGGCACGGAAACGATCGGTTTGCGTGACAGTCCACATCGTCATGTAGCCGCCGTAACTCCAGCCGGTCACGCCGAGGCGTGCAGGATCGATCGGATAATGTGCGATAGCAGCATCGACTCCGGCGAGAATGTCACGGAGATCACCAGCGCCAAAATCTTTAACGTTCGCGCGGGTGAAATCTTCTCCCTGGCCGTAGCTTCCACGAGGATTAGGCAACAGGACGTAGTAACCTCTTGATGAGAGAGCCGCGACGATAGCTCTCGACATGCCGAACGAAGCGGGCCACTCCGGCATTGTTGCACTTGAAGGTCCACCGTGAATGAGAACGACCATCGGATAGCGCTTGCCGGACTCCACTTGCGAGGGCGGGAGCAGCCATCCTTGAATGTCGAACCCGTCGTTAGTCCACTCAAGATTCTGGGCTTTGCCCCAATTCGGAGATAGCGCAGCGTTATTGCTGGTCAGCTGGCGCCATTCATCGAGTGGTCCGGCCCAAATCTCGGGCGGCGTTTCATAATTGCTGCGCGCTGCGGCCGCGAATTTGCCATCCTTGGAAATGGCGAAGTTAGGAAAATTGCCAAACGCGTGAATGCCTTCCGCGCCTTTCCAGATTGTCCGCACCGAGTTATTGGAAAGCATCAATTCAGAGATGGCACTTCCGCCGCCGACAATTTCCGTGAGAAGAATGCGATCCGGCGCCTGCCAGAAGAATGAACTAACCGAGCTTTTGCGAGCACGGGTGCGATTCAATACGTCGTTGTCAGAAACTGACATAGTGAACAGGTCGCCACCATGGAATCCCTCATCGCTCATTAAGCCTTCAATGAACGCGATAGACTTGCCATCCGGTGACCAGCGCGGAACCGCCACCTCGAGAGAAGGCTTGTAGATGGATGTGGTGTCGCCCTTAGCGATGTCGATCTTGTAAATCTGCGCGATCCACCAATTGTTATCGCCTGGCCCCGGAGCCGCCGTTGTTACAAACGTCTTGTCCTCGGGGGACCAATCGTAATCGTAGACGTGCAGATTCGGCGGCGAAACCTGACGCATCCGCCCAGTAGCAATTTCGAGCACGGCGATTCGCTGATTATGAATTGCGGTGTCGATCACGCCAGTTGTGGCGGGCGCGGCCAGTAACGGGCCGCCGCCACCGGCGCCTTCTATATAGAGGAAGGCAATCTGCTTGCCATCGTGCGACCAACGTGGACGTGCCGCGTATCCTTTCAGATGAGTAAGTTTCTGAGGATCGGCGCCATCCGCATTTACGCGCCAAAGCTGGGCTTGATCTTTCTCTCCGGCGGTGGAAAAAACGGCGAGCGTCTTGGAATCGGGAGACCAGGCGGGATCTGAATCCGTTCTCTCGCCAGCGGCTCCCAGGTTAA